>NZ_JBEZKW010000048.1:0-60324 GCF_040651795.1 Streptomyces sp. NPDC048361 | reverse complement strand
GCGGGGGGGGCCGGGGGGGGTGTGTGGGGGGCCCTCCACCCCCGGGGGGCCCCCCCCCACCCCCCCCGCCCCCCCCCCCCGCGGGCCCGGCGGGGGGGGGGGCCGGCGGCCGCTGGTGAGACGAGTGTTACAGCCGTCCCACGGTGCCGTGCAGAGCCTTACAGGCCGAGCTCGACCTCGAACTCGCCGGCCTCCAGGATCGCCTTGACGGTCGTCAGGTAGCGGGCGGCGTCGGCGCCGTCCACCAGACGGTGGTCGTAGGAGAGGGCCAGGTACGTCATGTCGCGGACGCCGATGACGGTGCCCTCGGCGGTCTCGATGACCGCCGGACGCTTGACCGTGGCACCGATGCCCAGGATGGCGACCTGGTTCGGCGGCACGATGACGGTGTCGAACAGCGCACCGCGCGAACCGGTGTTGCTGATCGTGAACGTCGCGCCCGACAGCTCGTCCGGGGTGATCTTGTTGCCGCGGACCTTGCCGGCCAGCTCGGCCGTGGCCTTGGAGATGCCCGCCAGGTTGAGGTCGCCCGCACCCTTGATGACCGGGGTCATCAGGCCCTTCTCGGAGTCCACGGCGATGCCGATGTTCTCCGAGTCGAAGTACGTGATCGTGCCCTCGTCCTCGTTGATCCGGGCGTTGACGACCGGGTGGGCCTTCAGCGCCTGGGCCGCGGCCTTCACGAAGAACGGCATCGGGGACAGCTTGACGCCCTCACGGGCGGCGAAGGCGTCCTTCGCGGTGTTGCGCAGCTTCATCAGCTTCGTGATGTCGACCTCGACGACCGTGGTCAGCTGGGCCTGCGAGTGCAGCGCCTTCATCATGTTGTCGCCGATGACCTTGCGCATGCGGGTCATCTTGACCGTCTGACCGCGCAGCGGGGACGCCTCGACGGACGGGGCGGCCTTCTTCGCGGCGGGAGCGGCGGCGGCCGGAGCGGGAGCCTTGGCGGCCTCCGCGGCGGCGATGACGTCCTGCTTGCGGATGCGGCCACCGACGCCGGTGCCCTTGACCGCGCCCAGGTCCACACCGGACTCGGAGGCGAGCTTGCGGACCAGCGGCGTGACGTACGCGCCGTCGTCACCGGAGGTCGCGGCGGGAGCCGGAGCAGACGGAGCCTGCGCGGCCGGGGCCGGGGCCGGAGCGGGCGCCGGAGCTGCGGCCGGAGCCGGAGCCTGCGGGGCCGGAGCCGCGGGGGCGGCCGGGGCGGCGGGTGCCGGGGCCGGGGCGGGCGCCGGAGCTGCGGCCGGGGCCGGAGCGGGGGCGGCCGCGGGGGCCGGGGCGGCCGGAGCCTGAGCGGCGGCCGGAGCCGCGCCCGGGGCGCCGATGACGGCGAGCTTGGCGCCGACCTCGGCGGTCTCGTCCTCGCCGACCACGATCTCCAGGAGCACGCCGGCGACCGGCGCGGGGATCTCGGTGTCGACCTTGTCGGTGGAGACCTCGAGCAGCGGCTCGTCCTCGGCCACCTCCTCGCCGACCTCCTTGAGCCAGCGGGTGACGGTGCCCTCGGTCACGCTCTCGCCGAGCGCGGGGAGGACGACGTCGGTGCCCTCGGCGGAGCCACCGCCGGAGGCGGCCTCGGCCGTGGGGGCCGGGGCCGGGGTCTCGGCCTCGGTGGACGGCTCGGCCTGCGGGGCCTCCTGAGCCGGGGCCTCCTGGGCCGGAGCCTGCTGCGCCGGGGCGGACTCGGCCGCCGGGGCGCCCGAGCCGTCGTCGATGATGGCGAGCTCGGCGCCGACCTCGACGGTCTCGTCCTCGGCCACCTTGATGGAGGCGAGGATGCCCGAGGCGGGGGCGGGGATCTCGGTGTCGACCTTGTCGGTCGAGACCTCGAGCAACGGCTCGTCGGCCTCGACGCGCTCGCCCTCGGCCTTCAGCCAACGGGTGACGGTGCCCTCGGTGACGCTCTCGCCGAGCGCCGGAAGGGTTACGGAAACCGACATGGTTTCGGTTGCTCCTTACGAATTGCGGGAAGTGGTCGTCGCGCCCGGGGGCTGTCAGTCGTGGGAGTGCAGCGGCTTGCCGGCCAGCGCCAGGTGGGCCTCGCCGAGCGCCTCGTTCTGCGTCGGGTGCGCGTGGATGAGCTGCGCGACCTCGGCCGGCAGCGCCTCCCAGTTGTAGATCAGCTGGGCTTCGCCGACCTGCTCGCCCATACGGTCACCGACCATGTGGACGCCGACCACGGCGCCGTCCTTGACCTGGACGAGCTTGATCTCGCCCGCGGTCTTGAGGATCTTGCTCTTGCCGTTGCCCGCGAGGTTGTACTTCAGAGCGACGACCTTGTCCGCACCGTAGATCTCCTTGGCCTTGGCCTCGGTGATGCCCACGGAGGCGACCTCGGGGTGGCAGTACGTCACCCGGGGCACGCCGTCGTAGTCGATCGGGACGGTCTTGAGACCGGCCAGACGCTCCGCCACCAGGATGCCCTCGGCGAAGCCGACGTGCGCGAGCTGGAGCGTCGGGACCAGGTCGCCGACGGCGGAGATGGTGGGCACGTTGGTGCGCATGTACTCGTCGGCCAGGACGTAGCCGCGGTCCATCGCGACGCCCTGCTCCTCGTACCCGAGGCCCTGTGAGACCGGGCCGCGGCCGATGGCGACGAGGAGGACCTCGGCCTCGAACTCCTTGCCGTCGGCCAGCGTGACCTTCACACCGTTGGCGGTGTACTCGGCCTTCTGGAAGAAGGTGCCCAGGTTGAACTTGATGCCGCGCTTGCGGAACGCGCGCTCAAGGATCTTGGAGCTGTTCTCGTCCTCGACCGGCACGAGGTGCTTGAGGCCCTCGATGACGGTGACGTCGGTGCCGAAGGACTTCCACGCCGAGGCGAACTCGACGCCGATGACGCCGCCGCCCAGGATGATCGCGGACTGCGGGACGCGGTCCAGGGTCAGCGCGTGGTCCGAGGAGATGATGCGGTTGCCGTCGATCTCCAGACCCGGCAGCGACTTCGGCACGGAGCCGGTCGCCAGCAGGACGTGGCGGCCCTGGATGCGCTGGCCGTTCACGTCCACCGAGGTCGGGGAGGACAGGCGTCCCTCACCCTCGATGTAGGTCACCTTGCGGGAGGCGACCAGGCCCTGCAGCCCCTTGTACAGGCCCGAGATGACCTCGTCCTTGTACGCGTGGACCGCGTTGATGTCGATGCCCTCGAAGGTGGCCTTGACGCCGAACTGGCCGGCTTCGCGTGCCTGGTCGGCGATCTCGCCGGCGTGCAGCAGGGCCTTCGTGGGGATGCAGCCGTTGTGCAGGCAGGTGCCGCCGAGCTTGTTCTTCTCGATCAGTGCGACGTCCAGGCCCAGCTGCGCTCCGCGCAGGGCCGCGGCGTAGCCGCCACTGCCACCGCCGAGGATCACTAGGTCGAAAACGGTGCTGGCGTCGTTCGCCACGTCACGTCCTCCATGCATGTGCGCCGGGCGCGGTCGTCGATGACCGGCGGCGGCTGGTATTCGGCCGCTTGTCTTCGGCCCTGTGGTGGGGGCCCTGTCCTGCCGAGAACCCATCTTCGCACTTGTTGACGGACGGCGGGACGCGGGGCCGGGGTCTGAGACCGCTGATCGTCGCGGGCGACGGTCCCAGGAGTGCCTGTGCCACCGTGCACCGGCACACGGATCGCGTCGTCGGTTTCATCGACAGCGAAATCCGGCCGAAGCGCGGTGGTACGGAGCGTGAACACGGGCGGCCCCGGCGCGTATGCCCGGAGCCGCCCTGTGTGCCGGCTGTGCGCGGTGGGTCAGCCGAGGTCGCCCGCGGCGGCGCGCTCCACGAGGCGGACCAGGGTGCGCACCGACGAGCCGGTGCCGCCCTTGGGGGTGTAGCCGTGCGGGGCGCCCTCGTTGAACGCGGGGCCCGCGATGTCGAGGTGGGCCCAGGTGATGCCCTCGCCCACGAACTCCTTCAGGAAGACGCCGGCCACCAGGCCGCCGCCCATCCGCCCGCCCATGTTGGCGATGTCGGCGGTGGGGGAGTCGATGGACTTGCGCAGGTTCGCCGGGAGCGGCATCGGCCACGACATCTCGCCGGCCTCCTCCGCGATCTCGTGGATCGCGGTGCGGAAGGCGTCGTCGTTGGCCATGATCCCGAAGGTGTGGTCGCCGAGGGCCATCATCATCGCGCCGGTCAGCGTGGCCACGTCGACGATCGCGTCCGGGTTCTCCTCGGAGGCCTTCCACAGCGCGTCGGCCAGGACGAGCCGGCCCTCGGCGTCGGTGTTGAGGACCTCGACGGTCTTGCCGCTGTACATGCGCAGCACGTCACCGGGGCGGGTCGCGGAGCCCGACGGCATGTTCTCGGCCAGCGCGAGCCAGCCGGTGACGTTGGCCTCGATGCCGAGGCGGGCCGCGGTGACGACGGCGGCGAACACGGCGGCGGCGCCGGCCATGTCGCACTTCATCGTCTCGTTGTGGCCGGCCGGCTTGAGCGAGATGCCGCCCGAGTCGTAGGTGATGCCCTTGCCGACGAAGGCCAGGTGCTTGGCGTTCTTGGCGTGCGTGTACGAGATCTTCACCAGGCGCGGCGGGTTCTGCGAGCCGTTGCCGACGCCGAGGATGCCGCCGTAGCCGCCCTTCTCCAGCGCCTTCTCGTCGAGCACCTGCACCTTGAGGCCGTGCTCCTTGCCGGCGGCGGAGACGACCGCGGCGAAGGCCTCGGGGGTCAGGTCGTTCGGCGGGGTGTTGACCAGGTCGCGGGCGCGGTTGATCTCCTCGGCCAGCGCGAGCGAGCGCTCGACGGCGGCCTTGTGGGCCTTGTCGCGCGGCTTGCCGCCGAGGAGGGTGACCTCGGCGAGCGGACCCTTGGCGTCGGCGCCGGCCTTGCTGACGGACTGGTAGGCGGTGAAGGCGTACGCGCCGAGCAGGGCGCCCTCGCCGATCGCCTCGATGTCCTCGGCGGCCTCGACGGGCAGCGCGAACGCGGCCTTCTTGATGCCGTGCAGGGCGCGGGCGGCGTTGCCCGCCGCGATGCGCAGCACCTCGGACGCGTACGCCTCGTCCTCGGCGGGGGCGGTGCCGAGGCCGACCGCGAGGACGAACGGCGCCTTGAGGCCGGAGGGGGACACGGCCTTGGTCACCTCACCCTCGGCACCAGTGGCGCCGAGGGTCTCCAGGACGGCGGCGAGCTTCCCGCCGAACGCCTTGTCGACGGCCTCGGCGCCGGGAGCGACGACGAGCCCGGCCTTGGGGCCCGCGGCCTTGGCGACGCCGACGACGAGGGCGTCGGCGCGCAGCGTCGCCGCACCGGCGGTGCTGAGAGTCAGAGCAGTCACGGTGGTGAGATCTCTCTTCCTTGAGAATCCTGTGGAGTGTTCGACCGTCGTGTGGGCCGGCCGAAGCCCGGGTCCATCGTATTTGGGGCGGGACGACCACCAGCCACGAGCCTACGCGCGGTGCCGGCGTTCGATAGCGGTGGCTGTAATTCACTCATCCGTGGTGTCTCTTTCACGTTTGGCCCACACACTCCGTGAGAGCTCCGTCACACTCACCTCGATCGGGCACTGGGGGCATCGTGCCCCTTTGCATCATCACCACAGGTCTTTCATGCGCACTTCGCGTACGAGGGCTCTATGAGGGGGGACAAATGAAGGCGAAGGCCTTGAATATGGGCAGAACCGGGCTGGCGCTCACGGCGCTCATGGCTGCCGGACTTCTTTCCACGGCCATCCCGGCCGCCAACGCGGCCGGCACGATCGCGCCACGCGTCGATCTGAAGGTGCTGGTCCTCGACGACGGAGGAAGCGCGGTCGCCGCGCTCGTCGCCGAGCTGAAGAACACCGGAGTGCCGTACCAGACCGTCGTGCTGGGGGCGGCGGGGCGGCCGACGATCAACGCGGCCTTCCTGAGCGACACCGTGAGCGGACGCCCGCGGGCCAAGTTCCAGGGCGTCGTCGCGCCCAACGAGATCCCGTTCGGCTCGGCCACCTCACCCGAGCAGACCGCTCTGGCCGCGTACGAGAAGAGCTTCGGGATCCGCCAGATCGACGCGTACACCTGGGCCCATCCCGAGGTGGGGCTCGACTACACCGATCAGCCCGGCGGCTTCTCCGGGCCCCTGGACGGCGTCACCACGCAGGTCAGCGCGGCCGGCAAGGCGGGGCCCTTCGGCTACCTCGACGGCCCGCTGACCTTCGAGGACAACGACCCGGCGGTGCCGGAGAGTTACGGCTACGCGGCTCACCCCGAGGCCGGCTTCACCAGCTACCTCGACGCGCCGTCCGGCGGCTCCATGCTCGGTCAGTACGCCCACGACGGGCGCAACGAGCTGGTCGTCACCTTCGCCTACAACCAGTACCAGGAGCAGTTCCAGGCGCTCTCCAAGGGCATGGTCGAGTGGCTCACCCAGGGCATCCACCTGGGCCAGAGCCGCAACTACTTCTCGGTCCACGTGGACGACGTGTTCGCGCCCGACTCCCGTTGGGACAGCGTCAACAACTGCACCCCGGGCGACCTCGACTGCCCCGCGGGCGGCGCCAACAACCCGGACATCCGCATGACGGCCGCCGACGCCCAGTACGCGGCGCAGTGGGAGGCCACCAGCGGCTTCACGCTCGACATGGTGTTCAACGGCGGCGCGGGCGAGGAGTGGAAGTCCGAGAACGGCGGCACCGACGCGCTCGCCACCCAACTCCTCGCCGACAAGGCCAAGTTCCGTTGGGTGAACCACACCTACACCCACGAGTTCCTCGGCTGTGTGCAGGACACCACTGTCGTGCCGTGGGTGTGCAAGAAGAACACCGACGGCTCCACCCAGTGGATGAGCCGGGCCGACATCTCCTCCCAGATCTCGCAGAACTACACCTGGGCGGTGCAGAAGGGCCTCCCGGTCGACAAGAGCGAGCTCGTCACCGGTGAGCACTCCGGCATGAAGGTCCTGCCGCAGCAGCCCGACGACAACCCGAACCTGGCGGGCGCCTTCGCCGACAACGGCATCAAGTGGACCGGCAGCGACGCATCGCGCGAGCCGGACCAGCGCGCGGTGGGGGCCGCGCTGACCGTGCCCCGGCACCCGATGAACGTGTACTACAACGCCGGCAAGGCCGCCGAGATGACCGACGAGTACAACTGGCTCTACACCTCGAAGGCCAACGGCGGAAGCGGCATCTGCGAGGACAACCCGGCCTCCACCTGCATGACGGGGCCGCTCGACACCGCCACCGGCTACCAGTCGTACATCGTGCCCCGCGAGGCCAAGACCGCGCTGTCCCACGTCCTGTGGAACGACCCGCGGCCGACGTACGTCCACCAGTCCAACCTGGCAGAGGAGCGCATCCTCTACCCGGTCCTCGACAAGATCCTCGGCGACTACAAGGCGCTGTACGCCGACAACGCGCCCGTCGTGAACCTGCGCGAAAAGGACGCGGGAACCGAATTCTCCCGCCGGGCGTCCTGGGACAAGGCACTGGCGGCCGGCACGGTGACCGCCTACCGGATCGGGGACGCCGTCACCGTGCAGGCGCCCAAGGGCGTGGCCGCACCCGTCACGGCGCCGGAGGGGACGCGCAAGCAACTGTTCATCGGCACCGCCGCGTTCGGCACCGCCTACGCGGGACTGCGCTCCGACTGGTCCTCGCCCGAGCTGCTCCAGACGTCGATCACGCTGAAGCTGCCGGCCGTACCGACCGTCTGATCGCTCGTCAGCACATCAGCACGACAGCTCGTCCGGGGGGACAACCATGCCGAGCAGTGGCCGTCATGTCACCATGCTCACGGAAGGCACGTATCCACATATTCACGGGGGCGTGAGTACCTGGTGCGACCAGCTCGTACGCGGTATGCCGGAGGTCGACTTCACCGTCGTCGCCCTCACCGGCAGTGGCCGTGAGCCGGTCGCCTGGGAACTCCCGGCCAACGTCCGCAGCCACACGGCCTTCCCCCTGTGGGGGCCGCGGCCCGGCGGACGGCGGCCGCTCCTCGGCAAGGAAAGGCGCCGGTTCACCGACACCTACGAGCGCTTCCTGCTCGCCCTGCTCGACCCGGAGTCCGGCTGCGACTTCGCCTCGGCCCTGTACGGCCTGGCGGAGTTCGCACGGGCCGGGCGGCTCTCGGCGGCGCTCCGCTCCGAAGCGGCCCTGAAATCGCTGATGTGGATCTGGACGATGCCGCACCTGGCACTGTCCAAGGCGAAACCGACCGTGTACGACGCCCTGACCGCGACCGACCTCCTGGAACACGCACTGCGCCCGCTGTCCGCCCGGGTTCCGGCGGACAGCGTGGCGCACGCGGTCAGCAGCGGCCTCGCCACGCTGCCCGCGCTCGCCGCGCAGTACTTCGACGGCGTGCCGTTCCTGCTGACCGAGCACGGCATCTATCTGCGCGAGCGCTACCTCGGTTACCGCACCGGCGAGCAGAGCTGGCCGGTCAAGGCGGTGCTCCTGAGCTTCTACCGGGAGCTCAACACCCTGGGGTACCGGCAGGCCGACCTCATCACCCCGTGCAACCAGTACAACCGCCGCTGGGAGGAGCGCGGAGGCGCACCGTCCGAGCGGATCCGCACCGTCTACAACGGCGTCGACCCCGACCTCTTCCCGCACGCGGGCCCCGAGCCGGAGGTGCCCACCCTGGCCTGGTGCGGCCGCATCGACCCCATCAAGGACCTGGAGACCCTGATCCGCTCGTACGCCCTGGTGCGGGCCGAACTCCCCGACACCCGGCTGCGGTTGTACGGAGCCGTGCCGGCCGGCGGCGGGGACTACCTCACCCGCCTGGAGAAACTCGCCGCCGAACTGGGCGTCGGCGACGGCATCTCCTACGAGGGCCGCGTCAGCGACATGGCGAGCGCCTACGCGTCGGGGACCGTGGTGATGCTCTCCAGCATCAGCGAGGGCTTCCCCTTCTCGGTGATCGAGGCGATGAGCTGCGGGCGCGCCACCGTCTCCACGGACGTCGGCGGCGTGGGGGAGGCGGCCGGTGAGGCGGGGATCGTCGTGCCGCCGCGCGAGCCCGCCGTCATGGCCGAGGCGGCGATCGGACTCCTCCGCGACCACGAGCGGCGGACCGCACTCGGCGCCGCCGGGCGCCAACGCGTGATCGACGAGTTCACCCTGCACCGCTCGGTGGACGGCTTCCGCCGGATCTACCAGGAGCTGGCCGGGGTCACGGCACCCGAGGCCGCCCCGGCCGCGTTCACACCCGAGGACGACTGGACCCTGCGGATCGCCGCACCGTGGTACCGCGAACTGTCCGACGGAGTACGGACCGCCACCCTCGGCGGGGCGCCGCGGTGAGCGGCTCCCTGTGGCTCGGCGGGGATGAAGAGCAGGACACCCTGCCCTTCATCCCGCGCCAGCGCCCGCCCGGCGCCGCCACCGACGATCCGCTCTTCCAACTGGCCTTGCGTTTCAAGGAGTTGATAGCCGCCGCCGTCCACCCGGACGAGATAGCCGCGATCATCGAGTCCGACGGCATGACCGACGACCGGATACGCACCGTCTACGGGCACCCCGACTCCTTCTCGCTCGCCGAGGCGCTCTACGCCCGTGTGCCGCGCCGCTACCCCGCGGCCCCGGCGCCACCGCCCGAACCCTTCCACGCCCACCTCGGCTCCTGCCTCCTGCGCGGCCTGGTCTTCGCGCTCCCCGGGCTCGCCTACGTCCTGGGGGCGCCGCTGCTGGCCGGCCCGCCAGCCGCGCTCGGCCTGCCCGCCGGAACCATGGCGCTGCTCGCCGGCACGGTGACCGGCTGGGTGTGGAACCAGTCGCTCTCGCACCGCGCCCACTCCTGGCTCAGCCTCGCCGACCGCCCGGCCGCCGTCCGCGCCCTGCGCCTGGGCGCCCCGCTCGGGGCCGCTTTGAGCACGCTGGCCGCGCTCGCCGTGTCCGGCCCGGGCGAACTGCCCGCCGCCGCGTTCGCCGCGGGCCAGTGCTGCTATCTGGCGGCGGCCACCGCTCTGCTCGTCCTCGGCCGTGAACGGGCCCTGTTCTGGACCCTGTTGCCGCTGACCCTCGGCGTCGTACCGGGCCTGCCGACCGCGGCCGGGCCGGCCCTGCTGCTCGTGTCGCTGACCGCGGCCGTCGCGCTCGCCGTGCGCACGCTGTGCACCGAGACGGCCGGGCCCCGGCCCGGCGGCGCGATCCAGCCCCGGCTCACCACCTCCGTCCCGTACGGCCTGTTCGGGCTTGGCGCGGGGGTGCTCGTCCTGTACGCCGCGCTCGGCGACGTCTTCCGGCACGGCTCCACGGGCACGGTCGCCGGGCCGTCCGCGGTCGCCCTCACGCTCAGCACGGGCCCCGCCGAATGGCTGCTCCACCGCTTCCGCGCCGAGAGCCTCGCCGGACTGCGGAGCTCGTCGAGCGCGCGGGGCTTCCGCGGCGCGGTCAGCGTCACCGTGACGCTCTGCCTCGGCGCCTACCTGCTCGTCCTGGCCGCGCTCGCCGAGGCGGGCAGCCGGCTCTGGCCGGACGCCCCGGCGCTGACCGGCCTGCGCCTTGCGACGCTGCTCCTGATCGGCGCGGTGCTGTGGACGGGCCTGCTGCTCCAGTCGTTCGGCGCGGCGGTGGGCGCGGCCGTGGTGTGCTGCACGGCGGCCGTCGCGCAGACAGTGGCGCTGGTCCTCGGTGCGCCCCCGACGACCGGGCTGCTGGTGTCGGGGAGCGCGGCCGCGTTGCTGGCCGTGCTCGCCTGTGTCCTCCTGGGAAGGGCGACCGCCCACCGCCCATGACCCAGCCCCTGTCCCTGTCCACCCTCCTGACCATCCCCCGGGCATCCCGAGCGCGCTGCGAGGACGTGAATGAGCAAGCTTCTGGTGCCCTACTACGAGCACCCGGCCGAGCGCCCCGACGCCTGGGACGCGCTGATCGGCGCCGCGCCCTCGCTGTACGGGGTCGTCCTCAACCCGGCCGACGGGCCCGGGCGTTCACCCGACGCGGCCTTCGCGGCGGTCGCCGGTCGGCTGCGCTCGGCCGGCGTACGGGTCCTCGGCTATGTGGACACCGCCTACGGCCGGCGCCCGCCGCAGGACGTCGTGCGCGAGGCGGCCCGCCACCACGACTGGTACGGGGTGCACGGCCTCTTCCTCGACCAGGCGGCGACCAGCGCCCTGCACCTGCCGTACTACGCGGACCTGCGCACCGCGTTCGCCGCGACCTACGACACCTACGTCACCCTGGTCCTGAACCACGGCGCCGTTCCGCACCCCGGCTACGCCCGGATCGCCGACCTCCTGGTCACCTTCGAGGGTCCCTGGTCGGCGTACGACCCGGCCGGGTCCGCCGGGCCCGACACCTGCCATCTGGTGTACGAGGCGCCGCCGGACGCGGTCGCCGACGCGCCGGTCCACTGTGTCGTGCCGGGTCAACTCCCGCACCCCTGGGGCACGCTGCCGCACCACCTGGAGCCCGCCCGGTGAGACGCGCGCTCCTGCTCCTCCTGCCGCTGCTCCTGCTCGCGGCGTGCACCGCCGCCCCGGACGGATCCGACGGCGGACCCGACGACGGGGACGGCGGCGACACCGCGCCCACGGCGCCTCCCGGCCCCTCCCGCCCGCACTGGCAGCCGAAGCCGGGTCTGACCTGGCAGTGGCAGCTCAAGGGCAGACTCGATCCGACCGTCGACGCCCAGGTGTACGACGTCGACGCCGTCGACCAGGACGCGGCGGCCGTCGCCGATCTGCACCGCAGGGGACGCAAGGTCATCTGCTACGTCTCGACGGGCGCCTGGGAGGACTGGCGCCCCGACGCGAAGCAGTTCCCGAAGGACGTACTCGGCAAGGGCAACGGCTGGAGCGGTGAACGCTGGCTCGACATCCGCCGCACCGGCGTCCTGGAACCGCTCCTCGCCCGGCGGCTCGACCTGTGCAAGCAGAAGGGGTTCGACGGGGTGGAGCCGGACAACATGGACGGCTATGTGAACGACACCGGCTTCCCCCTCAGGGCCGCCGACCAGATCGCGTACAACGAACTCGTCGCCCGCCTCGCCCACGACCGGGGCCTCGCCGTGGGCCTGAAGAACGACCTCGACCAGATCCCGCGGCTGCTGCCCCACTTCGACTTCGCCGTCGACGAACAGTGCGCCCAGTACGGCGAATGCGACAAGCTCACACCGTTCGTGAAGGCGGGCAAGGCCGTCTTCCACGCCGAGTACGAGCTGACCCCCGACCGCTTCTGCGCCCAGTCCAGGAAGCTCGGGCTCAGCTCGATGCAGAAGAAGTACGACCTGATGGCCTGGCGCCGGGCCTGCTGAGAGTCATCCGATGGCCGGCGAGAGCAGCGGAGGGCCGGCCTGATCATCCGAGAGCCGGAGTGATCAGCCGAGGGCCGACCTGATCAGCCGAGGGCCAGCGCGACCAGCGTCACCGTCGCCGCGCCCTCGGCGACCGCGCCGAACACGTCACCCGTCACCCCGCCGAAGCGGCGCACACAGCGGTGCAGCAGCGCCTGCGCCGCGACGAGGCCGGCGGCCACCGCCAGCGCGCCGTGCAGCGCGGCCCACGGTCCGACCGGCCACCCGGCGGCCGCGCCGGCGGCCGTCACCAGGGTGGCCACGGCGAGCGCGCGCCCGGCCGGCACCGTACCCGCCACCACCGCGCCGAGACCGTCGGGGCGGGCCGCGGGGACCCCGCGCCGGGAGGCCAGGGTCAGCGCGGTGCGGGCGGCGAGTGCCGCGACGACGACGGCGCTGGTGCCCCGGGCCCAGCCGTCCTGCTCGAACAGATGGGCCAGTGCGGCGACCTGGGCCAGCAGACAGAACAGCAGCGTCACAACGCCGAAGGGGCCGATGTCGCTCCGCTTCATGATGCGCAGCGCGTCGTCGGCGGGCTTCGCGCTGCCCAGACCGTCGGCGACATCGGCGAGCCCGTCCAGATGCAGGCCCCGGGTCAGCAATGCGGGCGCCGCCGTGGCCGCCACCGCGGCGAGCGTCGCCCCCGCCCCGAGCAGCCAGAACCCGGCGCCCGCGGCCGCCGCGCACAGGCCGACGGCGAGCCCGGCCAGCGGGGCGAGTGTCATACCGGCGCGCGCGGCGGTGCGGTCCCACCGGGTGATCCGGGCGGGGAAGACGGTGAGGGTGCCGAAGGCGAAACGTACGCCGTGCAGGGCCTTCCTTGCGTTCACCCGGCGCAGGCTATCTTGAGCGCCCCGCGCCCCGACCGCGTTAAATAGCGCATACCAGCGCAAACAGGAGCGGGTGGGATGGGTCACTGGTTCTACCGGAACATCACCGAGCCGGGCAAGCTCCCCACGCTGCTCGCGCTGACGGCGTTCGTCCTGACGTTCCTGATCACGCGCTCCATCACCCGGCTGATCCGGGCGGGGCGCGGCCCGTTCAAGAACATCAGCCCCGGCGGGCTGCACATCCACCATGTGGTGCCCGGCGTCATCCTCACCATCGTCGGCGGCTTCGGCGCGGTCGGCAGCGGCCGGCACGGGATCGCGGCGGCCGTCTTCGCCGTGGTCTTCGGCATGGGCGCGGGCCTCGTCCTCGACGAGTTCGCGCTGATCCTGCACCTGGACGACGTCTACTGGAGCGCGAACGGGCGCAAGAGCGTCGAGATCGTGGTCCTGACGGCCGCTCTGATGGCGCTGGTGCTCGCCGGGTTCTCACCGCTGGGCGTCAACGACGTGAGCCCGGGGGAGCGGCAGGACCGCGCGTCGTTCATCGCCACCATCGTGATCAACTTCTGTTTCGTCCTGATCGCCCTGTTCAAGGGCAAGGTGCGGCTCGCGGTGCTCGGCGCCTTCGTGCCGTTCGTGGCGCTGTTCGGCGCGGTCCGGCTCGGCCGCCCCGGCTCACCGTGGGCGCAGCGCTTCTACCGCAAACGGCCCCGGGCCAGGGCGCGGGCCACGCTGCGGGCCTACCACCACGACCGGCGCTGGTCGGCGCCGCGCCGGCGGCTTCAGGACTGGATCGGCGGCGCGCCCGACAGGCTCCCGGTACGCCGCTCCTGATCGCGGCGGGCACGCCGGCGCCGGCGCCGCACCCAGGTGATCCAGCAGATCACCGCGACCACGAGGAGCGCCGCGATGTGCTCCTTGCCGGCGAGGTTGTTCTTGAGCACCACCTCGACGACCATCGAGCCCGCCACCACCCCGGCCGTCCAGTACGCCCGGTAGCGCCAGCACACGTACACGGCGAGGGCGACGACGGCCGCCGACGGCCCGGTGTCGACCATCTCGGCCGCCGAGGCGGGAAGCCCGAAGACACTGTCCGGGCCGATGTGGATGCCGACCCGCGCGTACAGGGTGCCGGCCAGCGTCGCCGCGTAGGCGATGAGCAGCAGCCGACCGCGCCTGATGCAGATCTCCGCGACGCCGAAGACGACGAGCACCTGGGCGAGGGCGCCCCACACCGGCAGGTCCAGGGCGGGCACGAAGAGCGAGAAGGGGGTGCGCAGGAGCGAGATCCACAGCGGGTACTCGGCCTTCACGGAGCCGATGACCTGGATCGGCCGGAAGCCCCACGGCTGGTTCTGGATGATCTGGAAGACCGAGGTGAGGGCGACCGCCGAGAGGGTCAGCGGGATGGACCGCCAGCGCTGGGTGTACAGCGCGTACCTCAGGGTCTTGAACAGGGGCCCCCACTCGCGCTCCGCGAACCGGCACACCCCCCGTCTCGCCCCACCGCTCATCTCTGCGACTCCAGGTGTCTGCGGTGCAGCCACTTGGGCAGGCCGGGGGCTTCGAGGAAGCCCTCGGCGCGCGCGGACGCGATGGCGATGCGCGGCAGGTCCGCGCTCTTCTCGAACAAGGTGAAACGTGGCTCCCAGATCGGCCGGTACTTGGCGTTGGACCGGTACAGCGACTCGATCTGCCACCAGCGGGAGAAGAAGCTGAGCAGCGAGCGCCACAGCCTCAGCACGGGTCCCGCCCCGAGCTTCGAGCCGCGCTCGAAGACGGAACGGAACATCGCGAAGTTCAGTGACACCTGCGTGATCTCGATCTCCTCGGCGCGCTGGAGGAGTTCGATCACCATGAACTCGATCAGACCGTTCTCGGAGTCGCGGTCACGGCGCATCAGGTCGAGCGAGAGCCCGCGCGGGCCCCAGGGCACGAAGCTGAGCAGTGCCCTCAACTCGCCCTCGCCGTCGAAGCATTCGAGCATCATGCACTGGCCGTCGGCGGGGTCGCCCAGTCGGCCGAGCGCCATGGAGAAGCCGCGTTCGGTGGCGCCGTCGCGCCAGTCGTCGGCCTTGCGCAGAAGTTCGTTCATCTCTTGGGCAGGGATGTCCGCGTGGCGGCGGATCCGCACCTCGTACCCGGCCCGCTTCACCCGGTTGTACGCCTGGCGCACCGTGCGCATCGCGCGGCCCTCCAGGGTGAACTCGGCGGTCTCCACGATCGCCTCGTCGCCCATCTCCAGGGCGTCGAGGCCGTGCCGGGCGTAGATCTGCCCCGCTTCCTCGCTCGCCCCGGTCACGGCCGGGATCCAGCCGTGCTCGCGGGCCTCGGCGAGCCACGGCTCGATCGCGCCGGGCCATGCCTCGGGGTCGCCGATCGGATCGCCGGAGGCGAGCGAGACGCTGTTGATGACGCGGTAGGTGACGGCGGCCTTGCCGGTCGGCGACCAGATCACGGCCTTCTCGCGGCGCAGCGCGAAGTAGCCCAGCGAGTCGCGCTCGCCCTGCTTGTCGAGGAGTGCGCGCAGCTGCTCCTCGTCCTCGACGGTGAGCGGGTCGACGGCCCTGCGGTTGCGGAACGCCGCGTAGATGACCGCGATCAGGAGCAGCGTGGCCATCACGTTGATGATGACGTTGACCCAGCCCGGCGTGGTGACGCCCTGGGTGTGCCGGTCGTCGGGGACGAGGAAGACCAGGCGCATCAGGCCATAGCGCCAGCGCTGCAGGAACGACGACTGGTCGGTGCCGTCATAGGTGTTGGTCGCGCTGACCAGGACCGCCGCGATCAGCGAGGTGACCAGGAGACCGCCGACGGCGGTGACGATGGCGGCCAGCGGGTTGGAGCGGTCGCCCTTGGCGTAGAACTCGCGGCGGCCGATGACGAGGGCCGCCACGAACGCCGTGGTGAGCGCGAGCGAGATCCAGTTCTGGGCGTAGCGGTGGAAGCCCGGCAGCGCCATGACGTAGGCGAAGAGCAGCCAGAAGAGCCCGCCGAGCACCATGTTGAGAATCCACGCGGCCCGCTTGCGGCGGCGCATGGTGACGGCGAGGAAGAGCGTGACGACGCCGGAGGTGAAGCCGGCTTCGAGCAGGTACGGCGTGAAGTAGTCGTCCGTGTTGTGGCGCCGAAGCCCCTGGCCGAGAGTGACCCACGCGGCACTGAGGAAATTGATGAACGTCACGATGCGCAGGTACCAGACGGCGAATGCCGCGCCGCGCCGCGACCGGGGGGTGCTCCGGTCCGTTCCTTCGGTGGTACTCAAGCGGACTTCTCCCATGAAACGCGATGATATGGGGGCAAAGCGTTCCACTGTGGGCGCCGACGGAGCCGAGGGGGAGCCCCCCGGCTCTGCCGAGGCTCACACGTCGCCGCTCTCCTCCCCGTCCCCCGCGCGCCGGTCGGTGCGCTCGGGCAGCTCCGCGGCGAGTGCGGCCGCGGCCTGTACGAGGGGAAGAGCGAGCAATGCCCCGGTTCCTTCACCCACTGTGACGCCATGATCGAGCAGAGGGTTGAGCGCCATCCGGTCCAGCGCCTTCGACTGGCCCGGCTCGCCGCTCGACTGACCCGCCAGCCACCAGTCCGGAGCCCGGAAGGCCGCCCGCTGCGCCACCAGCGCACAGGCCGACGAGACGACCCCGTCGAGGATGACCGGCAGCCTGCGCACCGCACACTGCAGCAGGAAACCGGTGGTCGCGGCAAGGTCGGCGCCGCCCACCGCGGCCAGAAGTTCCAGCTGGTCGCCGAGGACGGGCCGGGCCCGGCGCAACGCGTCCCGGATCGCGGCACACTTGCGCATCCAGGCCAGGTCGTCGATGCCGGCGCCGCCGCGCCCGGTGACCACCGAGGCGTCCGTGCCGCACAGCGCGGCGATGAGGACCGCGGCGGGCGTGGTGCCGCCCACGCTGAGGTCGCCGAGGACCACCAGATCGGTACCGGAGTCGGCCTCCTCGTCGGCGACCTTCATGCCGAGCCGTACGGCCGCCTCCGCCTCCTCGACGGTCATCGCGTCCTCGACGTCGATCCGGCCACTGCCGCGCCGCACCCGGTGGCGTACGACGTCCTCGGGCAGCAGGCCCGGGTCGCAGTCGAGGCCGGCGTCGACGACACGGACCGGCACGCCCTGGCGGCGGGCGAGCACCGCGACCGGGCTCGCGCCGTCCAGGGCGGACCGTACGAGGGTGTGCGCCGAGGCGGCGGGGCGGGCCGAGACACCGAGCCCGGCCACGCCGTGGTCGCCCGCGAACAGGACCACGCGGGGGTGCTCGACGGCCCGCACCGGGCTCGCGCCCTGCGCCGCCGACAGCCAGGTGGCCAGCTCGTCGAGCCGGCCGAGCGCGCCGGGTGGCACGCTCTGCCGCTCCCGGCGTTCCTCGGCGTCACGCCGCACACCGTTGTCGGGGCGTTCGATCAGATCGGAGAAGTCGTCCAGGTTCAGCCTGCTCATCTGCCGAACAGTACCGGCAGCGGGGGTACATCAGCCGCGCAGCGTGAGCGCCTGGCCCGCCACGACGAGCAGCACCTGCTCGCACTCGGCCGCGAACGCGGCGTTCAGGCGGCCCAGTTCGTCGCGGAAGCGCCGCCCCGACGACGTCGCCGGCACCACGCCCGAGCCCACCTCGTTGCTGACCGCGACCACCGTCCGCGCGGTGCCGCGGACCGCCGCGACCAGTTCGGCCGTACGTCCCTTCAGGGCGCGCTCGCCGCCGGACGCCCACTTCTCGTCGTCCCACGCGCCGACCCGGTCCATCGCGTCGGTCAGCCACAGCGCCAGACAGTCGATCAGGAGCGGCGGTCCCGGCCCGTCCAGGAGCGGCGCGAGTTCGCAGGTCTCCTCGGTGCGCCAGGTCGAGGGGCGCCGCTCGCGGTGCAGCCCCACCCGCGCGGCCCACTCGGTGTCGCCCTCGCGGGAGCCGCCCGTCGCCACGTACACGACACCGGGGAAGGCCGCCAGGCGCCGCTCGGCCTCCACCGACTTGCCGGAGCGCGCGCCGCCGAGCACCAGGGTGCGGCGTGGCAGGTCGGGCACCGCGTGGTAGTCGCCGACGACCAGCGTCGTACCGTCCGGCACCGCACGTGCGCCGAGCGCCGCGAGCCGGCGCTCCAACTCCCGCCCGGGCGGCACGCCGTGGTCGATGTGGACCGCGATCACATCGGTGGCGGGGCCGATGCCGCCCGCCGCCCGCAGCCGCGCGAGCGCGTCGGGCCGCCCGCACACGTCGGCCACGACCATGTCGTACGGGCGCAGCTGAGCCGCCCCCGCGGGTGCGCCGCCCGGCGGCAGATAGAGCAGCCGTTCGCCGTCGGGCGAGGTCACCTCGTACCCGGTGCCAGGGGAGTCGAGCGGCACGGCGAGCACCCGGTGGCCGCTGATCAGGGTCAGCCTGCGGCCGTCCGGCACCCGCCCGGCCGCGGGCAACCCGGCGGGCAGCTCGACCGCCGGCCCGTCGTGCGGATGGGTGAGCAGCACTTGGCGCACACCGGCGAGCGTGTGCCCGGCCCGTGCGGCGGCGAGCGCCGCGCCCGGGGTCAGGTCGAGCAGCAGCGCGCCGTCGACGAGCAGGGCGGTCGCGGCGCGCGCGTCGCCGCCGCGGGCGACGGCGCATGGGGCGCAGGGACAGTCGGGGCGCGGCAGGCCGGCGGGGGCCCCGGTGCCGAGGAGAGTCAGTTCCACAGCCACGATCCTGCCGCGTAACCGGCCCTCTTGCGCGCCCGGTTACGCTGCGGGCAGCAACGCGGACCCAGGAGGCGGACATGGCGTGGACGTGGCGTTTCGAGAAGTCGGACGGTACGGAGGTCGAGCCGGCGGTGGCGCCGGAGGAGTTCACGACCCAGGGCGATGCGGAGTCCTGGATCGGTGAGGTGTGGAAGGACCTGCTCGAAGGCGGGGCCGATCAGGTCTTCCTCTTCGAGGACGGCACGAAGATCTACGGCCCGATGAGCCTGCACGCCGAGCAGGTCTGAGGGTCCGGTCCTGCCGGAGCCGCCGGGGGCGCTCGTGGCGCCCCCGGCCCTGCTCAGATCTCCCCGAGGGTGACCTCGGCGGTCTTCTTCGCGCCGTCGCGGGTGTACGTCACCTGGACCTTCTGGCCGGGCTTGTCCGCGGCCAGTGCCTCGGTGAGGGCGGTGATCGACGTGATCTCGGTGGTGCCGAGCTTCGTAATGATGTCGCCCACCTTGAGACCCGCCTTGGCCGCGGCTCCGTTCGCGGGGGCCGCCACGACCGCGACGCCGGCCGGCTGGTAGCCGGAGTCGACCACGGTCCGTCCGGTGATGCCGAGCGCCGCCCGGCCCGAATCGGTGACCTTGCCGCTCTTGATGATCTGGTCGGCGACCGTCTTCACCATCGACACCGGGATCGCGAAGCCGATGCCGGGGGCCGCGCTGCCGCCCATGTCCGGGTCGGTCGCGGCGAGCGTCGGAATGCCGATGATCTCGTCGTCGAGGTTGACCAGGGCGCCGCCGCTGTTGCCCGGGTTGATCGCGGCCGAGGTCTGCACCATGTTGGCGATGGTGGCGCCGGTCCCGCCGCCGTCCCGGCCCTCGGAGACGGTGCGGCCGGTCGCGGACACGATGCCCTGGGTGACGCTGGAGGAGAGCCCGAGCGGCGACCCCATCGCCAGCACGATCTGGCCCATCTCGACCTTCGCGGAGTCCCCGAACCTGGCCGGCTTCAAGCCGCTCGGCACCGAGTCCAGCTTGATCACGGCGAGATCCTGCTCGGGATAGGCGGCGACCAGCTTGGCGGTGATCGCCGAACTGCTCCCGGACGCCGTCACCTTGAACGTCCGCTCGTTGCCCACGACATGGGCGTTGGTGACGATGTGGCCCTGGCCGTCGTAGACGATGCCCGAGCCGAGGCTGTTGGACGCGTCGATCTGCACCACCGAGGGCAGCACGTCCTTGATGACCCGCTGGTAATCACTCTGGAGGCTGTCGGTCCCGCCGGAGCCGTTGTGCTGGGGAGCCGGCGCACTCGCGGACCGGCTCGGCGACGCCTTCGGAGCGGCGGCGGATTCCGCTCCCGAACCCGAACAGCCGCCGATGAGAGCGGCGGTGGCGAGGACGGCGGTCAGCGGCCAGGCCGCACGGCGCACCCGGCCGGGGCGAAGAGATGCATCCATGGCAGGAGTATCCCTTTGGTCCGATATGACGGCCTGTCGGTGGGCCCGATCAGGTGCCGGGGCCCCGGGCCGGGGCCCACTCCGCCGGATACCCGCGCCCGCACCCCGTGACGCCGAACCTCCGGCCCCGCATGGGGCCGTGGCCGGCTCAGTCCCTTACGCCGAAAAGATGCAGCAGCGCCGCCACGTGGCGGTACGGGTCGGTGCGACCGGCGCGGTCCTCGGCGGCGAGGAGGCGCTCCAGCTCGTCCGCGGCCGGCAGCTCCGCGTCGTTCGGCACGGTGTCGGTGAAGACCCGCACGCCGTACCAGGTGTGCAGCGGCGCCGCGATCCCGTCGAGGGTGCGGGTCAGCGCGGCGAGCCGGTCGGCACGGACGGGGAGGCCGATCCGGTTGGTGTACGCGTCGGTGTCGAACGCGGCGAGGGCGCCCGCCCAGTCGCCGGCGAGCCCGGGCCGCACGGCCAGCGCGTCCGCGTTGCGCACCAGAAGCGAGAGCAGACCGCCGGGGGCGAGCATCCGGGCGAGCCCGGCGAGCATCGCGTCGGGGTCCTCGACGTACATCAGGACGCCGTGGCAGAGCACCACGTCGAACGAGCCGGGCAGGAAGTGCACCCCGGTCTCACGGCCGTCGCCCTCGATCAGCCGCATCCGCTCGCGGATGCCCTCGGGCTCGGTGGCCAGCGCCTCGCGGGCCACCTGGAGCATCGCCGGATCGGATTCAAGACCGGTCACCGAGTGCCCGGCGCGGGCCAGGCGCAGGGCCTGGGTGCCCTGGCCCATGCCGACGTCCAGGACGCGCAGACGCCGGCCCACCGGAAAACGCCCGGCTATCTGCTCGTCGAGGTGACGGGCGACGAGCTCCTGGCGGACGATGTTGCGCAGCCCGCCGAGACCCTTCAGCCAGGCGCCGGAGGCGCCGGTGAACCCGGACGGCTTCCCGCTCAGGGCCTCTCTCCGCGCTTGACCTGCGGCTTGGGCAGGCGCAGCCGGCGCATCTGGAGCGTGCGCATCAGACCGTAGGCGACGGCGCCCTTCTTCGGCTCGTCCGGGAAGCGGGCGGCGAGCGCCCTCTTCAGCCGGAAGGCGAGGCCGACCGAGTCGAGCACGATGAGCACGATCACCACGAGCCACAGCAGCAGCGAAAGGTTCTGCAGGCTGCCGATCCGGATCATCGACAGCACCAGGATGATCACCGCGAGCGGCAGGAACATCTCGGCGACCGAGAACCGGGAGTCGACGAAGTCGCGGGTGAACTTGCGCACCGGGCCCTTGTCTCGGGCCGGCAGATAGCGCTGGTCGCCATTGGCGAGCGCCTCACGCTGCTTGGCCATGTCGACCCGGCGAGCCTCGCGCTGACGCTTGGCGGCCTCCTTGCGGTCGGTCGGCACGGTCGAGGCACGGCGGCGCTGAGTCTGGGCCTCACTCCGCTTGGGAGTGGGGCGCCCCTTGGGGGCCTCGGGGTCGCGGGGCGCTGGGGAGAGGTCCGCCGTCACCTTGTCGGTGGGGGCCTTCTCTGCGTTGGAACGGCTACGGAACACAATCCCCAAGGGTACGGGGTACCCGGCATGGACCCCAGGCCGGTGGGGAACGATCCCACAACGCCTTGCGTCCCTGAAGGCGGGGCGATGCACCGAACCCCGGGGTCCTCCGGGGTTCACCTACTCCCTGCGCCGGATCGGCGCGGAACGTAGTCGTCCTTGGGGATGAGCGCATCGGCGCCCGAACAGTGCGGTAATGGATGCAGGGCCCGTACCGTAGGTTCTGTTGCAGCAGCTGGAGCTGGAGTCCGTCAGAAGGGGGCGCGCGAAGCCCATGAGCGGTGTCATGAAGCGTATGGGGATGATCTTCCGCGCGAAGGCGAACAAGGCCCTTGACCGGGCCGAGGACCCTCGCGAAACCCTCGATTACTCGTACCAGAAGCAGCTGGAGCTGCTCCAGAAGGTGCGCCGGGGCGTCGCCGACGTGGCGACCTCCCGCAAGCGTCTGGAGCTGCAGCTCAACCAGCTCCAGAGCCAGTCCTCCAAGCTGGAGGACCAGGGCCGCAAGGCCCTCTCGCTCGGCCGTGAGGACCTGGCCCGCGAGGCCCTGTCCCGCCGCGCCTCGCTGCAGCAGCAGGTCAGCGACCTGGAGACGCAGCACCAGACGCTGCAGGGCGAGGAGGAGAAGCTCACCCTTGCGGCCCAGCGCCTCCAGGCCAAGGTCGACGCCTTCCGCACCAAGAAGGAAACGATCAAGGCGACCTACACGGCGGCCCAGGCGCAGACCCGGATCGCCGAGTCCTTCTCGGGCATCTCCGAGGAGATGAGCGATGTCGGCATGGCCATCCAGCGGGCCGAGGACAAGACGGCGCAGCTCCAGGCGCGGGCCGGCGCGATCGACGAGCTGCTGGCCTCCGGCGCCCTCGACGACCAGTCGGGCCTGGCCAAGGACGACATCCAGACCGAGCTCGACCGCCTCTCCGGTGGTACGGATGTGGAGCTGGAACTGCAGCGGATGAAGGCCGAGCTGATGGGCGGCGGATCCGCGGGGAAGCAGGCCATCGAGGGCGGCACCGCCGCTCCCGAGGACAAGTCCCCGCAGCAGAGCCCGCGCTTCGACAAGCAGTGACGAACGGCAGGAGACGTTCATGATCGTCCGGATCATGGGGGAGGGGCAGGTGAAGCTGGCGGACGGCCACTTCACCGAGCTCAACAAGCTCGACGACGACCTCCTCGAACAGATGGAGGCCGGCGACGAAGAGGGCTTCCGCCACACCCTGGGCGCGCTCCTCGACGCGGTACGCCGCCTGGGCGAGCCGTTGCCCGACGACGCTCTCGAACCGTCCGAGCTGATCCTGCCGAGCCCGGACGCGAGCCTGGACGAGGTCAGGGAGATGCTCAGCGACGACGGCCTGATCCCGGGCTGATCCCACTCCCGCGCCGCCCGCCACCGACCCCGCCGGGGGCGCGGGGAACTGCGCGAGCAACCACGCACGACCC
Organism: Streptomyces sp. NPDC048361; assembly: GCF_040651795.1. Lineage (NCBI taxonomy): Bacteria > Bacillati > Actinomycetota > Actinomycetes > Kitasatosporales > Streptomycetaceae > Streptomyces > Streptomyces sp. NPDC048361. Next base: position 37,185 of record NZ_JBEZKW010000048.1, on the reverse strand, counting down.
GCGCCCGAAGACCGGCCCCCGCCCCGGCATGGGCGGCAACTGTCCGCCCCGCCCGGCCCCGGTCCCGCCAGGGGCGCGGGGAACTGCGCGAGCAACCACGCACGACCCGCGCCCGAAGACCGCCGGCCCGCCCCCGTCCGGCATGGGTACGGCCGCACGGACCACCCCCCGTCCGGCATGGGTACGGCCGCACGGACCACCGCCCCCGCCCCGCAGAGTGCTTTCCAAGTTCCCGCGAGGCTTACCGTAGGTGACCGTGACCCTCATCGACCGGGCCCGCCCCTGGCTCAGGGCGCACCCGCTGGTCCCGGATGCCGCCCTCGCCCTCGGCGTACTGATCTGCATGGTCCTCGGGTCGTTCGCCGACCCGCACGGGCCGAACGGGCCGACCTTCGGCACCCGTACGCCCGGTCTGCGGTCGCTCGTCCTGATGACGCTCGCCGCCGCCGTGCTCGTCCTGCGCCGGCGCCGCCCCATGGCCACGCTGGCCTGCACCAGCGCCCTCGCCATGGTCGAGCTGAGCCTGGGGGACCCGCCCGCGCCCGTCGCGATGAGCGCGGTCGTCGCGCTCTACACGGTCGCCGCCCGCACCGACCGCCCCACCACCTACCGCGTCGGCGTGCTGACCATCGTCGTGCTCACCGGCACGGCCATGCTGCTCGGCACCCCGCCCTGGTACTCCCAGGAACACCTCGGCATCTTCGCCTGGACCGGCATGGCCGCGGCCGCGGGCGACGCCGTGCGCAGCCGGCGTGCCTTCATCGACGCGATCCGCGAGCGCGCGGAGCGGGCCGAGCACGGCCGCGAGGAGGAGGCCAGGCGCCGGGTCGCCGAGGAACGGCTGCGGATCGCCCGCGAACTCCACGACGTGGTCGCCCACCACATCGCCCTGGTCAACGTCCAGGCCGGTGTGGCGGCCCACGTCATGGACAAGCGCCCCGACCAGGCCAAGGAGGCCCTCGCCCATGTGCGGGAGGCCAGCCGCTCCGCGCTGAACGAACTCCGGTCCACCGTCGGCCTGTTGCGCCAGTCCGGCGACCCCGCCGCGCCTACCGAACCCGCCCCCGGCCTCGCCCTCCTGGATGATCTGCTCGCCGGGTTCCGGCGCGCCGGGCTGTCCGTGGAGCTCGCCCGCACCGACGACGCCCCGCTGCCGGCCGCCGTCGACCTGGCCGCCTACCGGGTGATCCAGGAGGCGCTCACCAATGTGCACAAGCACGCGGGCCCCGGCGCGAAGGCCGAGGTGAGCGTTGTACGGGCCGGGCCGAACACCGAGATCACCGTGATCGACAACGGCAGAGGCGACGGCAACGGCAACGGCGACGGCGATGGCAGCGGCAGCGGCACGGCGGGCGACGGCGGCGGCCACGGACTGCTCGGCATGCGCGAGCGCGTCACCGCCCTCGGCGGCAGCTGCACCGCCGGACCCCGCTACGGCGGCGGCTTCCGCGTACAGGCGATACTGCCCGTCAAGGCCGCGGAGACCGGGGCCACGGGGGAGGGCACGTCATGACCATCAGGGTGGTACTCGCCGACGACCAGGCGCTGCTGCGCTCCGCCTTCCGCGTCCTCGTCGACTCCGAGCCCGACATGGAGGTCGTGGGCGAGGCCGCCGACGGCGCCGAGGTCGTCACCGTGGTCCACGAAACCCTGCCGGACGTGGTCCTGATGGACATCCGGATGCCCGGCACCGACGGCCTCGCCGCGACCCGGGCCATCACCGCCGACCCGGCGCTCTCCACCGTGCACGTGGTGATGCTGACGACGTTCGAGGTCGACGAGTACGTGGTGCAGTCGCTGCGCGCCGGCGCCTCGGGCTTCCTCGGCAAGGGCGCCGAGCCCGAGGAACTGCTCGGCGCGATCCGTATCGCCGCGGCGGGCGAGGCGCTGCTGTCCCCGGCCGCGACCAAGGGCCTGATCACCACCTTCCTCGCGCAGGGCGGCCGTTGGGAGGCGGGCGAGGACGATCTGCGCCGGCACGGTGAGCGGCTCGCCGCCCTCACGGTCCGCGAACGCGAGGTCCTCGTCCAGGTCGCGGGCGGCCACTCCAACGACGAGATCGCCGAGCGGCTCTGCGTCAGCCCGCTCACCGTGAAGACCCATGTGAACCGGGCGATGGCCAAATTGAGCGCCCGCGACCGTGCCCAATTGGTGGTCATCGCGTACGAATCGGGCCTTGTCCGCCCACGGGTGGACTGAAGGGTGGAGCGCGGCGTACTGCGGCTGCGGTATGCGCGGGATAAGGAAAGCGACCTGGGAGCGAGGAATCCGACCCGCCCCATGGCAGAGGGTTATAGGCGGGGGCCGGGTCTTTCCCGGATGACGCGCCGCGTGCTCACGGGCCGGCCCCGCTTGCTCCGCCCGCCGTACCGCCGCTCGCACGCCACACGCTCGCACGCCACAGAAGAGAGACCCCACCCATGTCCTGGCTGTCCAGATTCAGCCTCGCACAACGGGCCCTGATAGGCCTGATGTCGATCGTCGCGATCGTCTTCGGGGCGATCGCCATTCCGCAGCTCAAGCAGCAGATGCTGCCCACCATCGAACTGCCGATGGTGTCGGTCCTCGCGCCCTACCAGGGTGCCTCGCCCGACGTGGTCGAGAAGCAGGTGGTCGAGCCGCTCGAGAAGAACATCAAGGCCGTCAGCGGAGTCAAGGGCATCACGTCCACGGCGTCCGAGGGCAACGCCGTGATCATGGCGACCTTCGAGTACGGCACGGGTACGAAGCAGCTCGTCGCCGACATTCAGCAGGCCGTCAACCGGTCCCGCAACCAGATCCCCACCGAGGTCGACCCGCAGGTCGTGGCCGGCTCCACCGACGACATGCCCACCGTGGTGCTCGCGGTCGCCTCCGACAAGGACCAGCAGGCGCTCGCCGACCAGCTGGACCGCACGGTCGTCCCGGTCCTCGAGGACATCCAGGGCGTCGGCCGCGTCAGCGTCGACGGCGTCCAGGACCTCCAGGTCGACGTCACGCCCGACGCGAAGAAGCTCGCCCAGGCCGGCCTCACCACCATGACCCTGAGCGACGCCCTGAAGGCGGGCGGCGCGACCATACCCGGCGGCTCGTTCTCCGAGGACGGCAAGAGCCGCACCGTCCAGGTCGGCGCTCCCTACACCTCCCTGAAGCAGATCGAGGACCTGCGGATCAAGCCGCAGCAGGGCTCCGCGGTCCGCCTCGGTGACATCGCCACCGTCAAGCAGGAGCCCGCGCAGCGGGTCTCCATCACCCGCACCAACGGCAGGCCCAGCCTCGCCGTGACGGCCACCATGGACCACGACGGCAGCGCCGTCGCCATCTCGAAGGCCGTCAAGGACAAGCTGCCCGACCTGAAGAAGGACCTCGGTTCCGGCGCGGAGCTCACCGTCGCCATGGACCAGGGTCCGCAGGTCTCCAAGGCCATCTCCGGCCTGACCACCGAGGGCGCGCTCGGCCTGCTCTTCGCCGTGATCGTGATCCTGGTCTTCCTCGCCTCGATCCGCTCCACGCTGGTGACCGCGGTCTCCATCCCGCTCTCCGTGGTGCTCGCCCTGATCGTGCTGTGGACGCAGGACCTCTCCCTCAACATGCTCACCCTGGGCGCGCTGACGATCGCGATCGGCCGGGTCGTCGACGACTCGATCGTGGTCCTGGAGAACATCAAGCGCCACCTCGGCTACGGCGAGGAGCGCCAGGAGGCGATCCTCGCGGCGGTCAAGGAAGTCGCCGGCGCGGTCACCGCGTCGACGCTCACCACCGTCGCGGTCTTCCTGCCGATCGCCTTCGTCAACGGCATGGTGGGCGAGTTGTTCGGCTCGTTCAGCCTCACCGTCACCGCCGCCCTGCTCGCCTCGCTCCTCGTCTCCCTGACCGTTGTCCCGGTCCTGTCGTACTGGTTCCTGCGCGCGCCCAAGGCGATCGCCGGCGTCGACCCGGACGAGGCGCGCCGCAGGGCCGAGGAGAAGGAGAACAAGTCCCGGCTCCAGCGGCTGTACGTCCCGGTGCTGCGCTTCGCCACCCGGCGCCGCCTCACCAGTGTGCTGATCGCGGTCGTCGTCCTGATCGGCACCTTCGGCATGGCCGGTCTCCTGAAGACCAACTTCTTCGACCAGGGCGAGCAGGACAGCCTCTCGATCAAGCAGGAACTGGCGCCCGGCACCAGCCTGGACGCCGCGGACGCCGCGTCCAAGAAGGTCGAGGCGATCCTCGCCGCCGACCCGGCGGTCAAGAGCTACCAGGTCACCGTCGGCTCCTCCGGCTTCATGGCGGCCTTCGGCGGTAGCACCGGCGCCAACCAGGCCTCGTACACGGTGACGCTGAAGAGCGCGGACGACTACGACACGGCGCACGACCGTCTGGAGAAGGCGCTCAAGGGCCAGCCGGGCAACCCGGCCATCACGGCCGGCGGCGGCTTCGGCAGCCAGGACCTGAGCGTGGTCGTCAAGGCGTCCGACGGCGACGTCCTGAAGAAGGCCGCCGAGCAGGTGCGCGGGGCCGTCGCGAGCCTCAAGGACGTCAGTGACGTCCAGAGCGACCTGGCGCAGAGCGTGCCGAGGGTCTCGGTGCAGCCCAACGACAAGGCGGCCGACGCGGGCTTCAACCAGACCACCCTCGGAATGGCCGTCGCCCAGCAGGTGCGCGGCACCCAGGTCACCAAGGCGATCATGGGCGACGCCGAGCGGGACGTCTACATCACCTCGCCCGACCCGGCCACCACCGTGGACCAGCTCAAGAACCTGTCGCTCGGCGCGGTCAAGCTCGGGGACATCGCCGATGTGAAGCTGGTGCCGGGCCCGGTCTCGATGACCCGGATCGACGGAGCCCGCTCGGCGACCATCACCGCCAAGCCCGTCGGCGACAACACCGGCAAGGTCAGCACCGACCTCCAGGCCAAGATCAAGGACCTGAAGCTGCCGTCCGGCGCGACCGCCTCCATCGGCGGCGTCTCCTCGGACCAGTCGGACGCGTTCAAGAACCTGGCCCTGGCGATGCTGGCGGCGATCGCGCTGGTCTTCATGCTCCTGGTGGCCACGTTCAAGTCGCTCATCCAGCCGCTGATCCTGCTCGTCGCCATCCCGTTCGCGGCCACCGGCGCGATCGGCCTGCTGATCGCCACCGGCACCCCGATGGGCGTCCCGGCGATGATCGGCATGCTGATGCTGATCGGCATCGTGGTCACCAACGCGATCGTCCTGATCGACCTGATCAACCAGTACCGCAAGCAGGGGCTCGGCGTGGTCGAGGCGGTCGTCGAGGGTGGCCGCCACCGTCTGCGCCCGATCCTGATGACGGCCCTGGCGACGATCTTCGCGCTGCTCCCGATGGCGCTCGGCGTCACGGGCGAGGGCGGCTTCATCGCCCAGCCGCTCGCGGTCGTGGTGATCGGCGGTCTGATCACGTCGACCCTGCTGACGCTGCTCCTGGTCCCGGCCCTCTACGCGATGGTCGAGCTCCGCAAGGAGCGCAGGGCCACCAAGAAGGCGGCCAAGCGCGACAGGAAGGCGGGCGTCGCCACGGCGTCGGACGACTCCGACGACCGCGAGCCGGCCAACGCCTGATCGGTTCCGTACACCTGATCGGTTCCGTGGACCTGATCGGCTCCGTACAACGGCGAAGGCCGCTCCCCGGTGCGGGGGGCGGCCTTCGCCGTGTGACGCGGGGGAGTGGCCAGGGACGACGTCGCCAGGGCCTACGGAAGCGCCAGCATCCGCTCAAGCGCCAGCTTCGCGAAGCTCTCGGTCTCCCGGTCGACCTGGATCTGGTTGATCAGCTTGCCCTCGGCGAGCGATTCCAGCGTCCACACCAGGTGCGGCAGGTCGATGCGGTTCATGGTCGAGCAGAAGCAGACCGTCTTGTCGAGGAAGACAATCTCCTTGTCCTCCGCGGCGAAACGGTTCGCCAGGCGCCGCACCAGGTTCAGCTCGGTGCCGATCGCCCACTTCGAGCCGCGCGGGGCGGCTTCCAGGGCCTTGATGATGTACTCCGTCGAGCCGACGTAGTCCGCCGCGGCCACCACCTCGTGCTTGCACTCGGGGTGCACCAGGACGTTCACGCCGGGGATCCGCTCGCGCACGTCGTTCACCGAGTCCAGCGAGAAGCGGCCGTGCACGGAGCAGTGGCCGCGCCACAGGATCATCTTGGCGTTCCGCAGCTGCTCCACGGTGAGCCCGCCGTTCGGCTTGTGCGGGTTGTAGAGCACACAGTCGTCGAGGGACATGCCGAGGTCGCGTACGGCCGTGTTGCGGCCCAGGTGCTGGTCCGGCAGGAACAGCACCTTCTCACCCTGCTCGAAGGCCCAGTTCAGCGCCCGCTCGGCGTTGGAGGAGGTGCAGATGGTGCCGCCGTGCTTGCCGGTGAACGCCTTGATGTCGGCCGAGGAGTTCATGTACGAGACGGGCACGACCTGCTCGGCGATGCCGGCCTCGGTCAGGACGTCCCAGCACTCGGCGACCTGCTCGGCGGTGGCCATGTCGGCCATGGAGCAACCCGCGGCCAGGTCGGGCAGGACCACCTTCTGGTCGTCGCCGGTCAGGATGTCGGCGGACTCGGCCATGAAGTGCACACCGCAGAACACGATGTACTCGGCTCCGGGCTTGGCGGCCGCGTCCTTGGCCAGCTTGAAGGAGTCGCCCGTCACATCGGCGAACTCGATGACCTCGTCGCGCTGGTAGTGGTGCCCGAGGATGAAGACCTTGTCCCCGAGCTTGGCCTTGGCCGCGCGGGCGCGCTCGACCAGGTCCGGGTCGGAGGGCGAAGGAAGGTCGCCGGGGCACTCCACGCCGCGCTCGCTCCTGGGGTCGGCCTCGCGGCCGAGCAGCAGCAGGGCGAGCGGCGTCGGCTGGACGTCGAGATCGACGCGGCCGGGGAGGTCCTGACGGGGCTGGGCGGTGGTCACGTCACGCACCCTTTCTTTTCCTTAAGCGTGCGGCGGAGCCGCTCCAGTGGCCCCAGGGTGCTTGCACTCGGGGGTTTTCGTCTAAATGACGCTATCTATCATAACCGCTTCACGTCACTTTGACGATGGCCATAGCGTCGATGTGACGCACCCGGCCCGCCACCGGGCCCGCACCCGGCCCGCAGCCGGTGACGCCCAGTTGTCCACAGGCCTTTTCCCGCCCGCCCCCTTGTGTGCGAGCATGAAAGAGAAGAACCCGGAATGAATCCGGGGCCCCGCCGGTTGCAACCAGTCGGCAAGCAGTCTCCGTACAACCCGGGAGAGAAGCAGATGTCCGTATCGGACGAGACCACCACCGTGAGCGACGGCATCCTCCTGTCCGACGCCGCCGCGGCCAAGGTCAAGGGCCTCCTTGAGCAGGAAGGCCGGGACGATCTGGCGCTGCGCGTCGCCGTTCAGCCCGGCGGCTGCTCCGGCCTGCGCTACCAGCTGTTCTTCGACGAGCGCTCGCTCGACGGCGATGTCGTCAAGGACTTCGACGGCGTCAAGGTCGTCACCGACCGCATGAGCGCCCCGTACCTGGGCGGCGCCTCGATCGACTTCGTCGACACCATCGAGAAGCAGGGCTTCACGATCGACAACCCGAACGCGACGGGCTCCTGCGCCTGCGGCGACTCCTTCAGCTAGGCCTGACGGCAGCCGAAAGGCGGGTGCACCCGGTCACACCGGGGGCACCCGCCTTCGCCATGTCCGTGCCCGTGCCCGTGCCCGTGCCCGCGCGCCTCGGTCCGAGGGCGCGCGCCCACCCGGCCGGCGCTACCTCTCAGGCACCACCTCTCCGGCGTTACGTCACCGCCGCTACTTCTTCGGCAGCTCGTTGCCCGTGTCCGCGTCGATCACCTTGCGGGCGCCGAGCGACTGATGCAGCTGCACCGAGACCGTCTGCTGCTTCGCCAGGGCGATGCACATCTTCTTCGCGTCCTTGACCTGCCCGGTCACCCGCACGCGCACCCCGTCCCCGCTCTCGTCGGCGGTCGCCGTGTACGTGCTGCACACCCCGCCCCAGAACGTGACGTTCAGCGTCCGGCCGTCGGGTGCGAGGGCGTAGGACGCCAGCGACTGGCCATGGGCGCCCGGCGTCGTGGCCGACCCCGACGGCGTCGGCACGGGGGCGCCGGGCGGCGAAGCCGGGGGCTTGGTCACATACGGCGGCGCCACCGCGGGAGCGGTGATCGTGAACGTCTGCCCGGCGTCCGGCTTCACCTGGAACAGCCACGACGGTACGAGGGTCTGCACCCCGCCCACGGACTGCGCGGCAAGGCCGAAGACGGCCCCGTCGATCGTCACGGTCGAGGGCGTCGGCTGCTTGCACGGCTGCTGGATGTTGCCCTGCGGATCGCTCGGGAGCCGGCCCTTGGTGGGCTGTCCGTCCAGCGGCACCGGGCCCGTGCAGTCCTTGGTCTTCGGCCGCTCGGTCACCTGCCGGTTGAGCTGGGCCAGCGTCTGGTCCGCGCCGATCACCGGGTAGGTGGCGCCCTTGTCCAGGCCCTTCAACTGTCCGCTTCCGCCCACCACTTGACCGTTCGGGCCGACCTGGATTCCGGTCGTCCAGCCGTACGTGGGAAGCCCGTCGACCACCGGATCCGCGTTCACCACCCGGGCCGACGCCAGGATCTCCTTGGCGTCGAGCTTGGCGTCGGCCTCGCCGAGCGCCTTGAGGACCGGGGCCGCGGCCGCCTTCGCCGCCTGCTCGCTCACGGCCGCGCCGCCGGTGCCGCCGGTGTCCGCCCCGGTGTCCGCACCCGTGGTGTGCATCGGACACATCTTGCCCTTCGGGCAGTTGTCCGTGCCGCCGCTGCCGAAGCGGGTGAACGACCAGGTACCCGGCGCCTTCTGACTGACCGTCAGGGTGGGCCCCGCGCCGTCCTTGGTGGCCCCCACCTTCCAGCTGCCGCCCTCCAGGCGGGCCGCCCCGTCGACGCCGAGCGCCTGCGCGAGCCGGTGCACATCGGCCTCGCTCACCGTGCCGTGTGGCTGGTAGACGGACGCCTTGCCGGGCCCGCCGGGTAGCTTCACCGACGTCCGGTAGACCACCCCATTGGGGTCGGGCTCGCCCGGCGCAATGCCGTTGCCGCCGGTACCGCCGCCCCCGCCACCGCTGCCCGCGCCGCCCCCGCCGGGGGCGCTGTCGAGTGCGAGCGGCGGCGGAGCGCCGTCCTTGCCGGGCGTCCCGCCGCCGCCCGAGGAGGCGGTGGTGGCCCAGTACGCCCCGCCGCCTCCCGCGGCCAGTACGGCCACGGCGGCCGCGGCCAGGACCAAGGGAGACCGCCGAGAACGCCGCTGCCGGGGCTCGTCCTGCGTGTGCTCGCTGCTCACCAGATCGCTCCTGTCCAGTCGTATCCAGCATCCCCCTTACGAGGGACGGCGATTGGACGGAGCGGGGGAGCGCACGGTTCCATCCGTGCGCCGAACCCCGCGCGGTCGGGGCCCGGCCCGGCGTTCGAACCCCGCGCGGTCGGGCCCCGCACCCGGCGTTCGAGCCCCGCGCGGTCGGGGCTCGTACCCCGCGTGATCAGGCCGTTTCAGTCCCCGTATTCGGACATGTCCGCGATCAGACGTACCGAGGACGGCGGAACGGTCACACCGTGGATGCGGGACGGCGGCACCGGCGCCGGAGCGGCCACCTCGGGCACGACCCAGTGCGGAGCCATCCGCGCGCAGTCTCCGCGCAGCTCCTCCAGACCCGGATCGGCCGCCGCCCCACGCCCACGCGCACTGCTCACCTTGGTTTCCATGCCCGCACCGTACGCACCGGGTGGTGTGCGCAGAAAGACCTACTATTGGGTAGTTTCCGCCGGCCGGCCCACCAGGGGCGACCCGGTAGCGTGAACTGTCAACGCCCGCCCCTCAGCATTCTCATCAGGAGCGCCCCCGTCGTGCGTATCGCAGTCACCGGCTCCATCGCCACCGACCACCTCATGACCTTCCCCGGCCGATTCGCCGACCAGCTGGTCGCCGACCAGCTGCACACGGTCTCCCTCTCCTTCCTGGTCGACAACCTCGACGTACGGCGCGGCGGTGTCGGTCCCAACATCTGCTTCGGCATGGGCCAGCTCGGCGGCCGGCCCATCCTGGTCGGCGCGGCCGGCTCCGACTTCGACGAGTACCGCGCCTGGCTCGACCGGCACGGCGTGGACACCGGCTCGGTGCGGATCTCCGAGGTCCTGCACACCGCCCGCTTCGTGTGCACCACCGACGCCGACCACAACCAGATCGGCTCCTTCTACACGGGCGCGATGAGCGAGGCCCGCCAGATCGAGCTGAAGGCCGTCGCCGACCGGGTGGGCGGCCTCGACCTCGTGCTGATCGGCGCCGACGACCCCGAGGCGATGCTGCGCCACACCGAGGAGTGCAAGGCGCGGTCCATCCCCTTCGCGGCCGACTTCTCGCAGCAGATCGCCCGCATGTCCGGCGACGACATCCGCACCCTGCTCGACGGCGCGACGTACCTCTTCTCCAACGAGTACGAGAAGGGGCTCATCGAGTCCAAGACCGGCTGGAGCGACGAGGAGATCCTCGCCAAGGTCGACTACCGGGTCACCACGCTCGGCTCGCGCGGGGTGCGCATCGACGCGGTCGGCGCCGAGCCGATCGTGGTTGGCTGCCCCGAGGAGGACGCCAAGGTCGACCCGACCGGCGTCGGCGACGCGTTCCGCGCCGGGTTCCTGACCGGCCTGTCGTGGGGCGTCGGCCACGAGCGCGCCGCCCAGCTCGGCTGCATGCTGGCCACCCTGGTCATCGAGACGCTCGGCACCCAGGAGTACACGATGCGCCGGGCCAACTTCATGGACCGGTTCACCAAGGCGTACGGCGACGAGGCCGCCACCGAGGTGCGGGCCCACCTCCAGTAGGACACCCCTGTAGGGCACCCCTGAAGGACACCCCCACGGGCTCAGCTCACCCGGCGCACCCGGTAGGCGGTTCCGGCCGCCGCCGGGTGCTCGCCGAGGTACTCCTGGCCCCGCATCTCGCACCACGCCGGGATGTCGAGCCGGGCCGCCTCGTCGTCGGCGAGCACGGTCACCGTGCCGCCCACGGGGACGTTGCCGATGGCCTTCGCCAGCTCGATGACCGGGATCGGGCAGAGCCTGCCGAGCGAGTCCACCGTGAACTCCTCGCTGTCGCCGGGCCCGGCGACAGCGGCCGGCGCCCCGAGCCTTGCCCGTACGGAGGCGACCACGCCGGGCAGCACCTCGATGAACCGGTCGACGTCCTGCGCCGAGGTGCCCACGGGCAGCGACACCCGCACATTGCCCTCGCTCAGGACGCCCATCGCCCGCAGCACATGGCTGGGGGTCAGGGTGCTGCTCGTGCAGGACGAACCGGAGGAAACGGAGAATTCCGCCCGGTCGAGCTCGTGCAGCAGCGTCTCCCCGTCGACATAGAGACAGGAGAAGGTGACCAGGTGCGGCAGCCGGCGCACCGGATCGCCGACCACCTCCACATCCGGCACCAGCTCCGCGACCCGCCCCCGGATCCGCTCCACCAGGGCCCGCAGTCGCGCCGATTCGGCCTCCGCCTCCGCCCGTACGGCCCGCAGCGAGGCCGCCGCCGCCACGATCGCCGGGATGTTCTCGAAGCCGGGCGCACGGCCCGACTCCCGCTCGTCCGCGGGCCCTTGGGGCGCGAACCGGACACCCTTGCGGACCGCGAGCAGCCCGACTCCTGCCGGGCCGCCCCATTTGTGGGCACTCGCCGCGAGCACCGACCACGCGCCCTCCACCGGCCCCCACGCGAGCGACTGCGCCGCGTCGACCAGCAACGGCACTCCGGCCGCCCGGCACGCCTCGGCCACCTCGGCGACCGGCTGGACCGTACCCACCTCGTGGTTGGCGGACTGGAGACAGGCGAGCGCGGTGTCGGGGCGCAGCGCCGCGGCGTACGCGTCGGGGGAGACCCGTCCCGTACGGTCCACCGCGACCTCGGTGACCGAACCGCCGTCCGACGCGTGGGAGGCGGCCGAATGGAGGACCGAGGAGTGTTCGACCGCGGACACCACCAGGTGCCGCCCGACACGCCGACGCCCGGACAAGGATCCGTAAATTCCCACGTGCACCGCACGGGTCCCCGAACCGGTGAAGCTGAGCTCGTCCGGACGGCATCCGACGGCCTCCGCCGCGGCCTCGCGCGCCGCGTCCAGGAGCAGCCGGGCGCGCCGTCCCTCCCGGTAGAGCCGGGCCGGATCGGCCCACCCCTCGTCCAAGGAGGCTTGCAGCGCCTGACGGGCGACGGGGTGCAGGGGGGCCGAGGAGGCCGCGTCGAAGTAGGGCACGGCGCCACGCTAACCCCGGCGCGGCGGGCGAGCGGCGGCGGCCGGGGCGAGGGGCCGTCAGATGGCGCCCGGAGGCCCGGATTCCACCGCGACTCCACCCCTTCGGGGAGTCGGACGGCGCGTTGGGCACCCTCCCCGCGCGACCCCAAATAGCGTCCAGTAGGGTTTGGTCCGCATAAACATCCAAACCCCTGCCCGTGTGCCAGGGCGGCGACCGACCAGCGAGACGGCCGTAGCCGACCACCGCGGGCGAGACTCTCGGGAAGGCGCTACGTGAGTCCCAACGGCTCCGACCTCCCCCGCTGCCTGGAAGGCGCGGGTGGTTCCCCCACGTCGAGGCGCCCGATGCGGCGGAAGCTGCCGCAGGTGCTGACTGCGGGCCTGGTCCTGGCGACAGCATCCGGTTGCTCGTACAACTGGAAAGACTTCCCTCGACTTGGTATGCCCACTCCGGTGACGGACGAGGCTCCCAGGATCCTGTCCCTCTGGCAGGGCTCGTGGGCGGCTGCGCTCGCCACGGGCGTGCTGGTCTGGGGCCTGATCCTGTGGAGCGTCATCTTCCACCGGCGCAGCCGCACCAAGGTCGAGGTTCCCCCGCAGACCCGGTACAACATGCCCATCGAGGCGCTGTACACCGTGGTCCCGCTCATCATCGTCTCCGTGCTCTTCTACTTCACGGCACGCGACGAATCGAAGCTCCTGGCTCTGTCCCCGAAGCCCGCTCACACGGTCAACGTGGTCGGCTATCAGTGGAGCTGGGGCTTCAACTACGTCGAGGACGTGCCCGGTGTGAAGGGCAACGCCACGACGGACCCGAACCTGGAAGCGATTCCGGACCGGTTCAAGAAGGACTTCCCCGCGAACGCGGGCGGTGTCTACGACGTCGGTATCCCCGGCACGCGTAACCCGCAGACCGGAAACCCGGGCCCGACCCTGTGGCTGGCGAAGGGCGAGAAGGTCCGCTTCGTGCTGACCTCGCGCGACGTCATCCACTCCTTCTGGATCGTGCCGTTCCTGATGAAGCAGGACGTGGTCCCCGGGCACACCAACTCGTTCGAGGTCACGCCGAACCAGGAAGGCACCTTCCTGGGCAAGTGCGCCGAACTCTGCGGCGTCGACCACTCGCGCATGCTCTTCAACGTGAAGGTCGTCTCCCCGGAGCGCTATCAGCAGCACCTCAAGGAGCTGGCGGCGAAGGGCCAGACCGGTTACGTGCCGGCGGGCATCGCCCAGACCGACCCCGCCAAGAACGCGGAGACGAACAAACTGTGAGCATCCTCAACGAATCTCAGGGTGCCGCGGCAGCAGACGACTCGTACGAGAACGAGCTGCCGGTCCGGCGCAAGCAGCCGGGAAACGTCGTCATCAAGTGGCTGACCACCACTGATCACAAGACGATCGGCACGATGTACCTGGTCACGTCGTTCGCGTTCTTCTGCATCGGCGGGATCATGGCGCTCTTCATGCGCGCCGAACTCGCCCGTCCCGGCACGCAGATCATGTCGAACGAGCAGTTCAACCAGGCGTTCACGATGCACGGCACGATCATGCTGCTGATGTTCGCGACGCCACTGTTCGCCGGTTTCACGAACTGGATCATGCCGCTGCAGATCGGCGCGCCCGACGTGGCGTTCCCGCGGCTGAACATGTTCGCCTACTGGCTCTACCTGTTCGGCTCGACCATCGCGGTCGGTGGCTTCCTCACCCCGCAGGGCGCGGCCGACTTCGGCTGGTTCGCCTACTCCCCGCTGTCGGACGCCGTCCGCTCGCCGGGCGTCGGCGCCGACATGTGGATCATGGGTCTGGCCTTCTCCGGCTTCGGCACGATCCTCGGCGCGGTCAACTTCATCACCACCATCATCTGCATGCGCGCGCCGGGCATGACCATGTTCCGCATGCCGATCTTCGTGTGGAATGTGCTGCTGACCGCGGTGCTGGTCCTGCTCGCCTTCCCCGTCCTCGCGGCGGCGCTGTTCGCCCTGGAGGCGGACCGAAAATTCGGGGCGCATGTCTTCGACGCCAGTAATGGCGGCGCGTTGCTGTGGCAACACCTCTTCTGGTTCTTCGGCCATCCAGAGGTGTACATCATCGCGTTGCCATTCTTCGGAATCATTTCCGAAGTGATCCCGGTGTTCAGTCGCAAGCCGATGTTCGGCTACAGCGGCCTGATCGCCGCCACCATCTCGATCGCGGGTCTCTCCGTGACCGTGTGGGCGCACCACATGTACGTCACCGGTGGCGTGCTCCTGCCGTTCTTCTCCTTCATGACGTTCCTCATCGCCGTACCGACGGGCGTGAAGTTCTTCAACTGGATCGGCACGATGTGGAAGGGCTCACTGTCCTTCGAGACACCCATGCTGTGGGCGATCGGCTTCCTGATCACCTTCACCTTCGGTGGTCTGACGGGCGTTATCCTGGCCTCGCCGCCGATGGACTTCCACGTCTCCGACTCGTACTTCGTCGTCGCGCACTTCCACTACGTGGTCTTCGGCACCGTGGTCTTCGCGATGTTCTCCGGATTCCACTTCTGGTGGCCGAAGTTCACCGGAAAGATGCTGGACGAGCGGCTCGGCAAGATCACCTTCTGGACGCTGTTCGTGGGCTTCCACGGCACGTTCCTGGTGCAGCACTGGCTGGGTGTCGAGGGCATGCCGCGTCGTTACGCCGACTACCTGGCGGTCGACGGCTTCACCGCCCTCAACACCATCTCGACGATCTCCTCCTTCCTGCTCGGACTGTCGATCCTGCCGTTCCTCTACAACGTCTGGAAGACCGCCAAGTACGGCAAGAAGGTCGAGGTCGACGACCCGTGGGGCTACGGCCGTTCGCTCGAATGGGCGACGTCCTGCCCGCCGCCGCGGCACAACTTCCTCACCATGCCGCGCATTCGCTCCGAATCGCCGGCGTTCGACCTCCACCACCCGGAGATCGCCGCTCTCGACCAGCTCGAGAACCACGGCGACGTCCACGGTGACAACATGCTCACCGGTGGCAAGGAGGCCGGGAAGTGAAGATCCAGGGCAAGATGTTCCTGTGGCTGTCCGCCTTCATCCTGGTCATGGCCGTCGTGTACGGCGTGTGGTCCAAGGAGGCGGCCGGTACCACCGCGCTCGTCATGGCCTTCGGCCTGAGCGTCATGATCGGCTTCTACCTGGCCTTCACGGCCCGGCGGGTCGACGTGGGCGCCCAGGACGACAACGAGGCCGACGTCGCGGACGACGCCGGTGAGGTCGGCTTCTTCTCGCCGCACTCCTGGCAGCCGCTCGCGCTCGGCATCGGCGGCGCCCTGGCCTTCCTGGCGATCGCCATGGGCTGGTGGCTGCTGTACTTCTCGGCTCCGCTGATCCTGGTCGGCCTGTACGGCTGGGTCTTCGAGTACTACCGCGGCGAGAACCAGAACCAGTAGGTTCCGGGCACACCGCACTGCACCACCGAGGGGCCCTCCGTCTCACCACGAGACGGGGGGCCCCTCGTTTGCAGTCACCCGGCGCGCCGGATCTGACGAATCTTCATACCGTGTGGTCATGAGCCACACACCGCGCATCCCCACCGTAGTGAGCTGCACCCTCCTGGTCCTGTCCCTCGGTGTGGGGGCCACGGGGTGCGGCGGGTCCCACGGCAACCCCCTCTCCGCGAAGCCGTACGACGCGGCCGGACAGGTCGTGTTCAACGGCCCGGCGGGCAGCAAGAAGGCCGATCCCGACAAGCCCCTGGAGATCACCGCCAAGGGCAAGGAAGACCGGCTGACCGACGTCACGGCCGTCGACGGCAACGGGCGCTATCTGGCGGGCGAACTCGCCGCCGACGGCAGCAGGTGGCACTCCACCGCCCCGCTGGTGGCCGGGGCCCATTACACCCTGAAGGTGTCCACGGAGAACGAGGACGGCTCTCCTGGCCTGCGCACGCTGACGTTCGACACGGCGGCGGTCAAGGATGCCGTGGAGGTGGAGTTCGGCCCCGACGCGGGCAAATACGGCGTCGGACAGCCCATCACCGCGCAGCTGAGCAAGCCCGTCAAGGACAAGGCGGCCCGCGCGATCGTGGAGCGGGCCCTGAAGGTCGAGTCCACGCCCTCCGTGGAGGGCGCCTGGTACTGGGTGGACGACAAGGTCCTGCACTACCGCCCCAAGGAGTACTGGCCCACCCACGCCACCATCAACGTCCACTCCAACCTGGAGGGCGTGAAGATCGCCGACAAGCTGTACGGCGGCGCGGGCAAGCCTCTGAAAATCACCACCGGCGACCGGATCGAGGCCATCACCGACGCCGCCGCGCACTCCATGACCGTCAAGCGCAACGGAGAAGTGATCAACACCATTCCGGTCACCACCGGCAAGCCCGGGTTCTCCACCCGTAACGGCGTCAAGGTGGTCCTGGGCAAGCAGTACTTCGTACGTATGCGCGGGACGACCGTCGGCATCTCGGCCGGCAGCTCGGACGCCTACGACCTGCCGGTGTACTACGCGACCCGGGTCACCTGGAGCGGCGAGTACGTACACGCCGCGCCCTGGTCGGTGGGGTCGCAGGGCGCCGAGAACGTCAGCCACGGCTGCACGGGCATGAGCACCGGCAACGCCGCCTGGTTCTTCGAGAACATCAACGAGGGCGACATCGTCACCGTCGTGAACAGCATCGGCGAGGACATGACGCCCTTCGACAACGGGTTCGGCGACTGGAACGTGTCGTGGGACAAGTGGCGTACGGGCAGTGTCCTGACGGCCGACCTCAAGGCCGGGCAGAGCAAGGCCAACTCCGCCCGGCTCCGGCCGGGAGTGTGAGCTCAGGCACCCACAGCGAGCCGCTTGCGCAGCAGGGAGGCCAGGGCGTCCGGGAACTCGACCGGGTCGACCGGCAGGGTCACCGCGGCGTCCGCACGGCTCCACGTGGCCAGCCAGGCGTCCTGGGGGCGGCCGATGAGGAGCAGCACCGGCGGGCACTGGAAGACCTCGTCCTTGATCTGGCGGCACACGCCCATGCCGCCCGCCGGAACCGCCTCACCGTCCAGGACGCAGACGTCGATGCCGCCGCGGTCCAGCTCCTTGAGGACCGCCGGCAGCGTCGCGCACTCCAGGAACTCCACGGGCGGCACGTCGGAGGCGGGCCTGCGCCCGGCCGCGAGCCGCACCTGGGCACGGGTGTTCGCGTCGTCGCTGTAGACCAGAACGGTGGCGCTCGACTGCATGGATCCTCCGAAGGTCCGGCGATTTCGCCGACGTTGGGTCATGAACCGATGCGCGGATGCTACTCCGTCCGACTGCCCGTCAACACCGGTTCGGGCAGCCCTTCGATGGGCCGTTCGGGCCCTGCATACGCGCCTGACACACCGAACGGCACCCCCCGGAGTGAGGGCGGGATAAGCGACCGACATAATGTCGGTCGTGGCGACAGCAACGACAGTAGAAACCGGGCACGCGCACCCGTCGGTCAATCGGCCGAACCTCACCAGCGTCGGAACCATCATCTGGTTGAGTTCCGAGCTGATGTTCTTCGCGGCCCTCTTCGCGATGTACTTCACTCTGCGATCGGTAACGGGTGCCGCGCATTGGAAAGAGATGGCTTCGTCCCTGAACGTTCCGTTCTCGGCGACCAACACCACGATCCTGGTGCTCTCCTCCCTCACCTGCCAGCTCGGCGTCTTCGCCGCGGAGCGGGGCGATGTGAAGAAGCTCCGCACCTGGTTCACCATCACGTTCGTGATGGGTGCGATCTTCATCGGAGGCCAGATCTTCGAGTACACCGACCTGGTGAAGAAGGACGGCCTCTCGCTGTCCTCGGACCCGTACGGCTCGGTGTTCTACCTGACCACGGGCTTCCACGGACTGCATGTGACGGGCGGCCTGATCGCCTTCCTGCTGGTTCTTGGCAGGACGTACGCGGCGAAGAGGTTCACCCATGAACAGGCGACCGCGGCCATCGTCGTGTCCTATTACTGGCACTTCGTCGATGTCGTGTGGATCGGCCTCTTCGCCACGATCTACCTGATCCAGTAACCGGGCCCGTAGGTCCGCACCACATCCAGCATCGACGCAGAAGATCCTGACACCGGGGTAATCCGTGAAAAAGCTCTCCGCACGACGACGCCATCCGCTGGCGGCGGTCGTCGTCCTACTCCTCGCGCTGGCGGCCACCGGGGGGCTGTACGCCGCGTTCGCGCCCGCGGGCAAGGCACAGGCTGACGAAACCGCCCAGTCCCTCGCCATCGACGAGGGCAAGAAGCTCTACTCCGTCGGCTGCGCCAGCTGCCACGGAACCGGCGGTCAGGGCACCTCTGACGGCCCCTCCCTGGTCGGCGTGGGCGCCGCCGCCGTCGACTTCCAGGTCGGCACCGGCCGCATGCCGGCGCAGCAGCCCGGCGCGCAGGTGCCCAAGAAGAAGGCCATCTACACGCAGCCTCAGATCGACCAGCTCGCCGCGTACGTGGCCTCGCTGGGCGCCGGTCCGAGCGTGCCGTCCAACTCGCAGTACAACCCGAGCGGTGCGGACATCGCCAAGGGTGGCGAGCTGTTCCGCACCAACTGTGCCCAGTGCCACAACTTCACGGGTGAGGGCGGTGCCCTGACGAACGGCAAGTTCGCCCCCAGCCTGGAGGACGTGGACCCCAAGCACATCTACGAGGCCATGCAGACCGGCCCGCAGAACATGCCGTCCTTCCCGGACACGACGATGCCGCAGAAGCAGAAGCAGGACATCATCGCGTACCTGCACGCCGTGAACAGCGACACGTCCGCGAGCCCCGGTGGTCTCAAGCTCGGCGGGCTCGGCCCGGTCAGCGAGGGTCTGTTCGGCTGGATCTTCGGTCTGGGTGCCCTCATCGCAGTAGCCATCTGGGTCGCGGCCCACACCGCTAAGGCCAAGAAGTCATGAGTAGCCAAGAGAATTCCGAGAGCCTGCCTGAAGCGCAGGCCACCGCGCACGGCGCGGTAGACACCGCGGGCGACCCCTTCGCCGACCCGGGACTTCCGGCCCACAAGCCGCGCGTCCAGGACATCGACGAGCGGGCGGCCAAGCGCTCCGAGCGCGCCGTGGCGTTCCTGTTCTTCCTGTCCATGGTCGCGACGGTCGGCTTCATCGCCTCGTACGTGATCTTCCCGGTCGACAAGATCGTCTTCATCTTCCCGTTCGGGCACGTCAGCGTCCTCAACTTCGCCCTGGGTCTGACCCTCGGCGTGGCGCTGTTCTGCATCGGCGCGGGCGCGGTCCACTGGGCCCGCACCCTGATGTCGGACGTCGAGATGCCGGCCGAGCGTCACGAGATCGCGGCCCCGCCGGAAGTCAAGGCCCAGGTCATGGCCGACTTCAGGCAGGGCGCGGCCGAGTCCGGTTTCGGACGGCGCAAGCTGATCCGCAACACCATGTTCGGCGCGCTGGCCATGGTGCCGCTCTCCGGTGTGATGCTGCTGCGCGACCTCGGCACGCTGCCCGAGAAGAAGCTGCGGCACACCATGTGGGCCAAGGGCAAGGCCCTGATCAACATGAACACCAACGAGCCGCTGCGCCCCGAGGACCTGCTGGTCGGTTCCCTCACCTTCGCCAAGCCCGAGGGCCTGGAGGAGGACGCGGAGGACTTCCAGACGCAGATCGCCAAGGCCGCCCTGATGCTCGTCCGGATCAAGCCGGAGGACATCAAGGACAAGCGCGAGCTCGAATGGTCGCACCAGGGCATCGTCGCCTACTCGAAGATCTGCACCCACGTCGGCTGCCCGATCTCCCTGTACGAGCAGCAGACGCACCACGTGCTCTGCCCGTGCCACCAGTCCACCTTCGACCTCTCCGACGGCGCCCGCGTCATCTTCGGCCCGGCCGGTCACGCGCTTCCGCAGCTGCGGATCGGCGTGAATGACGAGGGTTACCTCGAAGCGCTCGGCGACTTCGAAGAGCCCGTCGGTCCTGCCTTCTGGGAGCGCGGATGAGCACCACGACAGACGCACGGCGCGAAGCGCCCGCCGGCGAGCGGATCGCGGACTGGGCGGACGGCCGGCTGGGGATCTACTCCCTGGCCAAGGCCAACATGCGCAAGATCTTCCCGGACCACTGGTCCTTCATGCTCGGCGAGATCTGCATGTACAGCTTCATCATCATCATCCTCACGGGTGTGTATCTGACGCTGTTCTTCCACCCGAGCATGAACGAGGTCGTCTACGACGGCTCGTACGTGCCGCTCCAGGGCATGCACATGTCCGAGGCGTTCAACTCGACCATGCACATCAGCTTCGATGTGCGCGGTGGCCTGCTGATCCGGCAGATCCACCACTGGGCGGCGCTGATCTTCCTCGCCGGCATGTTCGTGCACATGATGCGCGTGTTCTTCACGGGCGCGTTCCGCAAGCCGCGCGAGGTCAACTGGCTCTTCGGCTTCCTGCTGTTCGTCCTCGGCATGTTCACCGGGTTCACCGGTTACTCGCTCCCGGACGACCTGCTGTCGGGCACCGGTGTCCGCTTCATGGAAGGCGCGATCCTGTCCGTGCCGGTCGTCGGCACGTACCTCTCGTTCTTCCTGTTCGGCGGGGAGTTCCCCGGCGGCGACTTCGTGGCCCGGTTCTACTCGGTGCACATCCTGCTGCTGCCGGGCATCATGCTCGGCCTGATGGTGGCGCACCTGATCCTGGTCTTCTACCACAAGCACACCCAGTTCGCGGGTCCGGGACGTACCAACAAGAACGTCGTCGGCATGCCGCTGCTCCCGGTGTACATGGCGAAGGCCGGCGGCTTCTTCTTCCTGGTCTTCGGCGTCATCGCGGTGGTCGCGGCGATCGCCTCGATCAACCCGATCTGGGCGATCGGCCCCTACCGGCCGGACCAGGTCTCCACCGGCGCCCAGCCCGACTGGTACATGGGCTTCTCCGAAGGCCTCATCCGAGTGATGCCGGGCTGGGAGATCAACCTGTGGGGCCACACCCTCGTCCTGGGTGTGTTCATCCCGCTGGTGATCTTCCCGCTGGTCCTCGCGACCATCGCGGTCTACCCGTTCATCGAGTCCTGGGTCACCGGCGACAAGCGCGAGCACCACATCGCGGACCGGCCGCGCAACGCGCCGACGCGTACCGCGTTCGGCGTCGCGTGGATCACCTGGTACATGGTGCTGCTCATCGGTGGTGGAAACGACCTCTGGGCGACCCACTTCCACCTCTCGATCAACGTCATCACCTGGTTCGTGCGGATCGCGTTCTTCGTCGCTCCGGTCCTCGCGTTCGTCGCCACCAAGCGGATCTGCCTGGGTCTGCAGCGGCGCGACGCCGAGAAGGTGCTGCACGGACGCGAGTCCGGCATCATCAAGCGGCTGCCGCACGGTGAGTTCGTCGAGATCCACGAGCCGCTCGACGCCGGTGCGCGCTACAAGCTCACCGCGCACGAGCAGTACAAGCCGGCCGAGATCGGCCCGACGGTCGACGAGAACGGTGTCGCCCGGAAGGTCTCCCGGACGCAGAAGCTGCGCGCCAAGCTCAGCAAGGGCTACTACGGCGAGGGGAACCAGATCCCCAAGCCGACGGCCGAGGAGTACGAGGAGATCACGAGCGGCCACGGCCACCACTGATCCCCGCTTGACCTAGCGGTCGCCACAACCGAGGCTCCGGCCCGGCCCCTTCACGGGGGCCGGGCCGGAGTCTTTTCCGTCCCGACGCCGCCCCCGTGCAGGTCCGCACGCCGCCCCCGCGCGCGCCGTCCTGCCCTGTCCACGCCCGTCCCCGCGCCGCGTCCGCACTGCGGGCAGGCATGCCGCCGCGCGTCGCGCTGTCGATAGGCTGACGGGCGGCATCCCATCCTTTGTGACCACCAGGAGCGACCATGAGCGCTGTTACCCCCACCGGAGGCGACACCGTGGCGGCCCACTCCTGGCCGGGTGTCCTGGACTCGCTGCTGAGCGGTACCGACCAGAGCGAGGACGCCACCGCCTGGGCGATGGACCAGATCATGAGCGGCGAGGCGACCAACGCCCAGATCGCCGGCTTCATGATCGCGCTGCGCGCCAAGGGCGAGACGGTCGCCGAGATCACCGGCCTTGTGCGCACCATGTACGCGCACGCCCATCTGATCCAGGTGCCGGGACCCAGCGTCGACATCGTGGGCACCGGCGGCGACGGCGCCAAGACGGTCAACATCTCCACCATGTCGGCGATCGTGGTCGCCGGGGCCGGAGCCAAGGTCGTCAAGCACGGCAACCGCGCCGCCTCATCCGCCAGCGGCGCGTCCGACGTCCTGGAGAAGCTCGGCGTCAATCTGCGGCTCTCGCCGCAGCGCGTCGTGGAGGTGGCCGAGCAGGCCGGGATCACCATGTGCTTCGCGGTGACGTTCCACCCCGCGCTGCGCCATGTGGCCGCCGCCCGCAGGGAGTTGGGCATCCGCACCACCTTCAACGTGCTCGGCCCGCTCACCAATCCGGCGAGGGTACGCGCCCAGGCCACCGGGGTCGCCGACCCGCGCATGGCGCCCATCGTCGCCGGCGTGCTCGCCGAGCGCGGCTCCTCCGCGCTGGTCTTCCGCGGCGACGACGGCCTGGACGAACTGACCACCACCGCCACTTCGCGGGTGTGGGTGGTGCGGGACGGCGCCGTCCGCGAGGAGCGCTTCGACCCGCGTGACGTCGGCATCGAGAGGGTGCCCGTCGAGGCGCTGGCCGGCGGCGACCCCTCGTACAACGCGGAGATCGTCCGCCGGCTCCTGACCGGTGAGAAGGGCCCGGTACGGGACGCGGTCCTGCTCAACTCCGCCGCCGCCCTGGTCGCCCTTGAGCCGGGCGAGGGCCCGCTCGCCGGGCAGCTCGCCGCCGCGATGGTCCGGGCCGCCGAGGCCATCGACTCCGGCGCGGCCCAGCGCTCCCTCGACCGCTGGGTTGCCGCGAGCAACGCCTGAGCCGCCCGCCCAAGGGTGCGGCTCCGCCGGGGTGGGAGTCCCTTTCCCACCCCCGGGGGATTTCGGGGAGGGGCGCGGCGGGGTCTCCCGGGGCCTGGGGCGCGGTCCAAGCTCCTGGGGCCCCGCCCCAGACCCCGTTCGCGCCTGAAGGGAGCTCGTCCTCAACCTCCCCAAGGCCTGAAGGGCCAGGGAGGACCCCACGACAGGCCACGACAGGCCACGACAGGCCGGCGGTGCGCACCACTCGGCGCGCCCTGTGGCGCACGGCGCAGTCCAGATCGCGGACTGTGCCTTGCGCCCGCCGCAACGTATGGCAGGATGCTGTTCAAGGTCATGAGTGACAGCGATTTAGGCCCCGGCTCGCTGTCCGGCAACCCTCCGTCCGTGGCGGGGTGCCCCGGGTGAAGACCAGGTCGTAGGCAGCAAGGCCTACGGCAAGCGCGGACCCCTGGACATCGCGTGATGTCACAGCCCTGGGGTCCTGGTCCTCAAGGGAGCAGTCTCGTGAGCAAGCGAATGCGATAGGGCGTTTCCGCCCCTTCTTCACCCTCCTCCGCGCGGCCCTTTCCCGTGCCGCGTGTCCGAGGACAACCCCCTTGTACGGCACGCCAGTTGAGGCCACTCGATCGCTGGGCCGTGTCGCCGTACCCGGGGTCCGAAGCCAACTCGCCTTGCCCTGCTGGGAGATACCGCCATGTCCGCACACCCCTCCGCCGCCGTCACCGCCTCCGCCCCCCTCGACTCCGCCGCCTGTGCCGACCCCTGCTGCGCTGCGCCGCTGCCGGTGCTCGGCCGCGACGTCACCGTGCCGCTCGTCACCGGCGGCGAGGTGACGTACGCCGCCCTGGACTACGCGGCGAGCGCGCCCGCCCTCCAGCGGGTCTGGGACGACGTGGCCGCCTACGCCCCCTACTACGGCAGCGTGCACCGCGGAGCCGGCTATCTCTCGCAGCTCTCGACCGACCTGTTCGAGAACAGCCGGGTGACGGTGGCGGAGTTCCTCGACTGCCGCCCCGGTGACCAGGTCGTCTTCACCCGCTCCACCACCGACTCGCTCAACCTGCTCGCCCGGGCGCTTCCCGCCGACTGCCAGGTCTTCGTCTACGAGACCGAGCACCACGCCTCGCTGCTGCCGTGGCAGGACGCCCGCGTGACCTACCTGAACGCGCCGCGCACCCCGCACCAGGCCGTCGAAACCCTGGAACGGGCCCTCGCCGACCGCGACCCGTACGGGCCCGCCCTCGTCTGCGTCACCGGCGCGTCCAACGTCACCGGCGAGCTGTGGCCCGTGAAGGAACTCGCCGCCGCGGCCCACGCCCACGGTGCGCGCATCGTGCTCGACGCGGCCCAGCTCGCGCCCCATCACCCCGTCTCCGTACGGGAGTTGGACGTCGACTGGGTCGCCTTCTCCGGGCACAAGCTGTACGCGCCGTTCGGCTCGGGCGTGCTGGCCGGCCGCGCGGACTGGCTCCAGGAAGCGGAGCCGTACCTGGCGGGGGGCGGCGCCTCCAAGCGGGTCGCGCGGCGCGCCGACGGCGGGGTGGATGTCGAGTGGCACACCACGGCCGCCCGCCACGAGGCCGGCTCGCCCAACGTCATCGGCGTCTACTCCATCGCCTCCGCGTGCAAGGCGCTGACCGAGGCGGGGTTCGACGCGCTGGTCTCGCGCGAGCGGCACCTGATCGCGAAGGTCCGCGAGGGTCTGGCGGCCGTTCCCGAAGTGCGGGTCCTCTCCCTCTTCGGGGACGACGCGCCCCGGGTCGGCGTCATCTCGTTCGTCGTCGACGGGTGGAACAGCTCGCACTTCGCGGCGGCGCTCTCCGCGGAGTACGGGATCGGGGTGCGCGACGGGCTCTTCTGCGCCCACCCGCTGGTACGCACGCTGCTCGGCAGCGAGCCGCAGGACCCGGGGGAGTGCGGGGCGCCGGAGGCGGAGCCGGGTGAGCGGTCCCTGAACGCGATCCGGGTCAGCTTCGGTGCGGGCACGCCGAACGAGCATGTGGAGCGGTTTGTGGGGGCGGTGCGGGAGCTCGTCCGGGACGGCGCGAAGTGGCAGTACCGCACGGAGTCCGGCCGCTGCGTCCCCGCGGTCTGACCCCGCCGGGCCCCACCTCCCTGGGGCTCCGCCCCAAACCCCGTTCGCGCCTGAACGGCGCTCGTCCTCAAACGCCGGACGGGCTGGGATGTGCGCGCTGGTCGGCATCGGCTCTGCTGGGGACGCGGGGAACTGCGCGCCCGGCCACGCACGGTGCGCACCCGAAGGCCGGGCCCGGGCCGGGCTGGGGGTGCCTCTGCTGGGCGCGCTGTCAAGGGCAACCCCGCCAGGGGCGGCGCGGGGAACGGCGCGGGAAGCGGGCACGGTCCGCACCCGAAGGCCCGGCCGGGCCGGGGATGCCCGGGGTCAGGAGTCCAGGCCGATGGCGAAGGCCGCTTCCAGGTCGTGCTGGGAGTACGTGCGGAACGCGACGTGCGTATCCGTGCCCTCGACCCCGGGGATCTTGCTGATGCTGCCCGGGATGATGTCCGCCAGGTCGTCGTGGCGAGCCACCCTGACCAGCGCGATCAGATCGTACGTACCCGTCACCGAGTACACCTCGCTGACGCTGTCCAGCGCCGCGATGGACTCCGCGATCTCGGGAATCCGGTCCACGCTGGTCTTGATGAGCACGATCGCGGTGATCACGGCTGGCTTTCTCCCTCGGTGGCGGCCGGACCCGCGGTCTTCACGGGCTCTCGGCGTTTCACTCTATCCGCCCCGCGGAAACGGACCCACGCGTAGAGGAAGCCCAGGCCGAAGCCGACGAGATGCGCGAGATAGGCCACCCCCGGCCCGGACGGCGCGCTCCGGATCGCCAGCCACTGGAGCGCGAACCAGAAGACGAGCACGATCCACGCGGGGAAGCGCAGCGGCAGGAAGAGCAGGAAGGGGAAGATGCTCGTCACCCGCGCCCTGGGGAAGAGGCAGAGGAACGCGCCGAGGACCGCCGAGATCGCCCCGGACGCCCCCACCAGGGTCTGCTCCGACTCCGCGTGCGCCACGGCGTACCCGAGCAGCGCCAGATAGCCCGACACGAGGTAGAACAGGGCGAACTCGATCCGGCCGACGCGCTCCTCCGTCATCGCGCCGAACACGTACAGGAACAGCATGTTGCCGAGCAGGTGCAGCCAGCTGCCCTGGACGAACAGCGCGGTGAGCGGGGTGAGCAGGGCGTGCGCGTGCCCCGTCATGAGCTCCCTGGGGACGACGCCCCACCGCGTGAAGTAGTCGCTCTGGGCGCTCAGGATCGCGTCGCCGGTCCCGTAGCCCGGGTTCAGTCCGGAGACCGGGCTCACCAGGAAGAGCAGACAGCACGCGGCGATCAGCCCGTACGTCATGGTCGGGCCCCGCACCGCGGCCCTGACCATCGCCGCACCCCTGACGATCGCCACTCCCCACCACCTGATCATGGGGAGAGAATGGCCTAAAGGGAGCTTTCGGTACAGACCGCCTCGCCGTGGGGGCGGCCGACGGGTAGGCCGTAGGGTTGCGGGCAGTACTCCCGCAGTTCGATGGCGCACCGCGAGATCCTGGACCATGGAAGTGGAAAAGAGGGCGGCCCCACATGACCACCGTTCCCCAGCCGACCGCCGAGACCCGGTGGCGCTGCACGCTCTGCGGAAACCTCACCCGTTTCGATGTCACCCGCTCGTCGAAAGTGATCGAGTACGTCCATCTGGACCTCGCCGGGGAACCCAAGGTGGAGGAACGCGAGGTGGTCAGTGAGACCATCGAGTCGGTCCGCTGCCGCTGGTGCAACGCGGTGGACCAGATCGAGCTGGTGGACAGGCCGGGTACCGACTCCGCGACCGCTTCCTGAGAGGCGGCCGCCCGGGCGGTACGTGATGACAGTTGGGGTGACGGATTGTGGAGCATGCAAGCGGTGCCGAACCGGCCGCTGCGGCCGGTGACGGCCCCGCCGAGGTGCTCGACCGCCCGCTGCCCGAAGGGGTGCGGCGCCGGGTCGTCGCCTTCGTCTCCGAGGCGTTCGGTGGCCTGACCGTCGCCGAACTGCCCGGACAACTGCGGCAGTACGCCCGATTCACCCCGACCCGGCGCGCCAAGTTCGCGGGCAACGCGATGGCCGCCGCGCTGGAGAGCGACCCCGTCTTCCGTCAGCGCATCGGCGAGCGGCTCAAGGAGTCGCAGCCGGAGCTCGCCGGAGCCGTCGAGGCCGGCTCGCCGCCCGCCGCGGCCGACCCGATCGACGTGGCGGCCGCCGCCTACGTACTGCGCCCCACCGGCTGGGTGAAGCTCGTCGCCGCGGCCGGCGAGGAGGCCCAGCGGGCGTTCGCCGAGCGGGTCGACGAGGAGGGCCGGCGCGAAGTGGAGCGGCTGCGCGAGGAACTCGCCCAGGCGCGCGCCCTGATCAAGTCCGAGAACGAGGCGCTGCGCGCGGAGCTGCTCGCCGTGCGCAAGGAAGCCGAGACGCTCCAGCGCAAACTGCGCAGCGCCCAGAGCGATGTGAAGCGCGGCGAGGCCGCCCTGCGCAAGGTCGTCTCCGAGATCGACGGGGCGAAGGCCGAGGCGGCCGCGCAGGTCGCCGCCGCCGAGAGCGAGACCCGGCGGCTCAAGACGCGGCTCGGTGAGGCCGAAGCGGGTCTTGAGGCGAGCCGGCGCGCGGTGCGCGAGGGGCGTTCGGTCGAGGACATGCGGCTGCGGCTGCTGCTCGACACCGTTCTCGAAGGCGCCCAGGGCCTGCGCCGTGAACTGGCCCTGCCGCCCGCGTCGGTGCGGCCCGCCGACACCGTGGAGGCGGTGGCGCCGGGCACCATGACGCCCAAGGACATCGCGGCCCGCGCCCTGTCCGAGACCGACCCGGCCCTCCTCGACCAGCTGCTCGGGCTGCCCCAGGTGCATCTGCTCGTCGACGGCTACAACGTCACCAAGACCGGCTATCCGACGATGCCGTTGGAGAAGCAGCGGCTGCGGCTGCTCGGCGGCCTCTCCGTGCTCGCCGCGCAGACCGGCGCCGAGGTCACCTGTGTCTTCGACGGCGCGGAGCTGGCGGCTCCCGTGCTGCTCGCCCCGCCCCGGGGCGTGCGGGTGCTGTTCTCCAAGCCCGGGGTGACCGCGGACGAGCTGATCCGTCAACTCGTACGGGCCGAGCCCTCGGGCCGCCCCGTGGTGGTCGTCTCCACCGACAAGGAAGTCGCGGACGGCGTCGCGAAGGCGGGCGCCCGCCCGGTCGCCTCGCTGCTCCTGCTCAAGCGCCTCTCCCGCGTATGAAGCGCCTCTCCCGCGTATGAAGCGCCTCTCCCGCGTATGAAGCGGCTTTCACGCGTCTGAGGCAGTGCGACGGCATTCAGGATGTTCTGCAACTCCTGTGTTCAATGCCCGAATTCGGGTGATCGCTGCCGAGCACTCCGTCAAGTGGCAACTACTGCGCGTGCGATGACAGTAAAGAATCCTCTTGTCGACCGATTTTTTCCCCATCAGGATTTGAACTGATCACAAGAAGGTCACTAAGGTCTGGCCTCGTACCTTCATGCGGTTGATCACTCGTTCGGGGTGTCCGTGAAGGGCCCGCCGGTCCTGCTCTGTTCGGCGGTCGAGGAAGAAGGAGCTCGCCTTCGTGGGGTCCCACCGCCGTCCCAAGCCCGCGAGCCGCACCCGCGTGACCGTGCTCAGCGCGACCGCTGCCGCCGTCGTCGCCCTCACCTCGCAGGCCGCCCAGGCCGACCCCAAGCCCACCAAGGACGAGGTCAAGAGCAAGGTCGACAAGCTCTACGACGAGGCCGAGCAGGCGACCGAGACGGCCAACGGCGCCAAGGAGAAGCAGGGCCGGCTGGAGAAGCAGGTCAGCGAGATCCAGGACAAGGTGGCCCGCGGTCAGCAGGAGCTCAACACCCTGCGCAGCGGCCTCGGTTCGATGGCGTCGGCGCAGTACCGCTCGGGTGGCATAGACCCCTCGCTCGCGCTCTTCCTCTCCTCCAACCCCGACGACTTCCTGGACAAGGCCTCCGCGCTCGACCAGTTGAGCACCTCTCAGGCCGAGGCGCTGCAGAAGATCCAGGGCAAGCAGCGCACCCTCGCGCAGGAGCGCAAGGAAGCCCAGGACAAGTTGAAGGACCTCGCCGACACCCGCAAGGTGCTCGACGACAAGAAGCAGGAAGTCCAGGGCAAGCTCGCCGACGCGCAGAAGCTGCTCAACTCCCTGACCGCGCAGGAGAAGGCCGCTCTCGCCGCCGACACCGCACGTGCCAACCGCTCCACCGAGCGCCCCAACCTCGGCCACGACGTGCCCGCCTCCGGCGTCGGCGCGGCCGCCCTCGCCGCGGCGCAGACGCAGCTGGGCAAGCCCTACAGCTACGGCAAGACCGGCATGGCGAGCTTCGACTGCTCCGGTCTGACGGGGTACGCCTACGCCCAGGCAGGCGTCCAACTGCCGCGCACCTCGCAGGAGCAGGCCACCCGGGGCACCCGGATCGGCCGCAGCGAGCTCAAGCCCGGCGACCTCGTGCTCTTCTTCGGCGACCTGCACCACATCGGCCTGTACGCCGGCAACAACATGGTGCTGCACGCCCCGCACACCGGCGCGGTCGTCCGTTATGAGTCGATGGACAACATGCCCTTCCAGTTCGGTGTCCGCATCGGCTGACCCGCCCTTTCCCTTCGTCAGCCGCCGACACCGCCCAAACGGGCGAATTGCGGCAACTCCCGCTGACGCGACGCCCCGCCGGTGACCTGTGTTCTCCGGTGGGGCGTCACTGTGCGTAGACGGCGCGGTCGTTGGCCCACGGGTATCCGCCCGGTTACTGTCCGGCGTGCGGTTCCCCCGGTGACTCGCCGCCCGCCCGGGCGGCAGGGGCCGCACGCAGTGCAAGGGAGTGCGAATCCGTGGCGTCCCATCGCCGGCCTTCGCAGTCGGGCCTGACCCAGAGCGCCCGCGTCACCGTCCTGTCGGCCGCGGCGGCCACCGCGGCGGCGGCCCTCGCGGCGCCGGGGGCGAGCGCGGCACCGCACGAGCCGGCGCCGTCGGGGAAGGCCACCGTCGACCGGCTCTTCGAGCAGGCCGAGCAGGCCACCGAGGAGTACGACAAGGCCGATGAGCACGCGAAGCAACTGCGCGAGCAGGTCACCCAGGCCCAGGACGCCGTCGCGCGTGGTCAGGAGAAGATCAACCGCATGCGGGGCGCGCTCGGCGCGATCGCCGGAGCGCAGTACCGCTCGGGCGGTATCGACCCCGCCCTCGCGCTGCTCCTGTCCTCGAACCCGGACACGTATCTGGACCGGGCCGTCACCTTCGACCGGCTGAGCGAGCGGCAGACGGGCCAGCTGCACGAACTCCAGCACGAGCAGCGCCGGCTGGCGCAGCAGCGGGCCGAGGCCGGGCGAAAACTCGCCGAACTGGAGCGCAGCCGCACCGAGGTGGCCCGGCACAAGCGGACCGTGGAGTCGAAGCTCGCCCAGGCGCGCCGGCTGCTCAACGCACTGCCCACCGCCGACCGCGCCGCCTTCGACCGCGCCTCCCGCTCCGGGCGGACCGAATTGCCCCCGCTCTCCGGCTCCGCGCCGGCCTCCTCGCGGGCCGCGGCGGCCGTCATGGCGGCCCGCTCCGCGGTCGGCAAACCGTACATCTGGGGCGCCAACGGGCCCTCCGGGTTCGACTGCTCGGGCCTGATGCAGTGGTCGTACGCCCGCGCGGGCGTCGGCCTGCCGCGCACCTCGCAGGAGCAGCGGTACGCCGGCCACCAGGTGCCGCTCTCCGAGGCCAAGCCCGGAGACCTGGTCGCCTACCGGCACGACGCCAGCCATATCGCGATGTACGTCGGCAACGGCCAGGTCGTGCACGCCCCGTACCCGGGTGCCCCGGTCCGCTACGACCCCGTCGGGATGATGCCCGTTTCCTCGGTGACGCGGGTGTGACCGTACGATCGGCGGCGTGGCAGGTCGGGGACGCGGTCGAAGAGCGGTGCGCATGCGGGCGGCGGGGTGCGCGCTCGCCGTGCTGCTGTCCGCCGTCGGATGCTCGGCGCCCGGCCCCGCGCCCGACGCCGCCACGGGCGCGGTGCAGCAGCTGCTCGACCGGCGCGCGACCGCCGTACTCCAGCACGACACGGACGGCTATGCGGCCGCCGTGGACCCCGCCGCGAGCGCCCTGCGGGCCGCCCAGCGCACGGAGTTGGGCAACCTCGCGCAGGTCCCGCTGACGTCGTGGACGTACAAGGTCACCGCGCTCGACCGGCACGGCGCCACGGCCACCGCCAAGGTGGAGCTCGGCTACCGGATCCGGGGCTACGACACCGCGCCCGTGACCACGGCCCGGACCCTCACGCTCCACCAGCGCGGCACGAACTGGTACGTCACCGGCGACCGGCCCGCCGAAGGCGGCGCCCAGCTGCTGTGGCAGCAGGGCCCGGTCACCGTCGTGCGGGGCACCCACAGCCTGATCCTGGGGGTGGGCCAGGACCCGGTGAAGCTGCACGGGATCGCCGCGACCGAGGACGCGGCGGTGCCCGCGGTCTCCGCGGCCTGGCCCGGGACATGGGCGGGCCGGGTCGTCGTCCTCGTCCCCGGCTCCCTGGACGCCATGGCCGCGCTGCTCGACGCGCCCGCGGCCTCCTACCGGGGCATCGCCGCGGTGACCACGGGCGAGGCGGGCGGTGCCGGCGCGGCCCCGGCGGACCGGGTGATCGTCAATCCGGACGCGTACGCGGTCCTCGGCGACCTGGGCCGCACGGTCGTCCTGACCCACGAGACCACGCACGTCGCCACCCGCGCCCACACCTCCGCCGCCACCCCGATGTGGCTCTCGGAGGGGTACGCCGACTGGGTCGGCTACCGCCGCTCCGGCCGCACCGCGCCGCAGGCCGCCCCCGAACTCCAGAAGGCGGTCCGCGCGGGCGACCTCCCGGCCGCCCTCCCCTCGGACGCCGACTTCGGCTTCGAAGGCGGCGCGGACCGCCTGGCACGGGCGTACGAGGGCGGCTGGCTGGCATGCCGGATGATCGCGGCCCGCTGGGGCGAGACGAAGCTGGCCCGCCTCTACCTGGAGGTGGGCGCCCAGCACCACCGCGAGGGCGCCCTGGAAAAAGCCCTGACGGACCAACTCGGCCTGACAGCAGGGGAGTTCACCACACAGTGGCGCGAGTACGTCCGCACCCAACTGACCTGACGGCCGCGTGCGCCGGTTCGACGTGATCCTCCGTCCGCCGGCGGTGATGGGTCGCCCGCGCGGTTCCCCGCCGCTCTGGGGGTGTGCGGCTGAGCTGGATGTCACGGCTGAGCGGGG
The DNA here is from genome assembly GCF_040651795.1 of Streptomyces sp. NPDC048361. Taxonomy (NCBI): domain Bacteria; kingdom Bacillati; phylum Actinomycetota; class Actinomycetes; order Kitasatosporales; family Streptomycetaceae; genus Streptomyces; species Streptomyces sp. NPDC048361. The sequence goes on along the minus strand of NZ_JBEZKW010000048.1, from coordinate 4,856 downwards.
CCGCCGAGCCGGTCGAGGACCTCGGCCAGCCACGCCTTCTCCTCCACCGTCGTCGCCCGTGCGATCCGCAGCATGCCCTGCCGGAACGGGTCGCCGGCCTGCTCGGCGCGGACGGGTTCGCCCGCGCGGTAGAAGAAGCTCGCGGGGGCGTCGAGGAAGGCCTGGCGCCGCTTGAGGACCGCCGCCTGCTCGGCGGGGTCGGGCAGGTGCCGCAGGAAGGCGAGCAGCGTGAAGAACCGCTGGCCGTCGGTGATCTCGACATCCTTGGGGTGCCGCAGTCGCTCCAGGAGGCCGGCCCGGCCCGCATCGGTGAGGGAGAGGATGCGCCGAGGCGCAGCCCCGCTGCCCGGCTCGGTGCGCTGCTCCAGCGCACCCCCGTTCACCAGGCGGGTGATGGCCGGGTAGAGCGCCCCGTCGCTGACGGGCCTGATATGGCCGCTCAGCCCCTTGATGCGCTCCTTGAGCTCGTACCCGTGCAGCGGCTCTTCGTACAGGAATCCCAGGATCGACAGCTCCAGCATGCGTGCCCCTCGCCTTGTCCGGTCGGCGTCGACATGGTACCTCTTATCGAGATACCTCGGATCGAGGTATCGCTGAGGTCCGGGGAGGACGGCCATGGGGGCTACCGCTCATCGCGCGCGGCTGGTGTCGCTCGCGTATCCGGTCTACTTCGAGCTTCTGTCCGGGGTCACGGCCGGCGTCATCAACACGGTCTGGGTGGCCCGGCTCGGGGCGGATCGCGTCGCCGCCGTCGCCGTCGCCACGAACGTGGAGAACGTGCTGCTCGGAGTCGTTCTCATGGCCGGGTCCGGGACCACCGTGCTGGTCGCCCGGGCCCGGGGGGCCGGTGACGCCGACGGGGTGCGGGCGGCGGTGCGGGGCGGGTGGGCGCTGTGCGCGTTACTCACTCCGCTTGTCGCGGTGGGCGGGTTCTGGGGACGGGAGGCACTGGCGCGGCTTGTGCTCGGCGGGGGCGGTGGTGGCGGCGGGGACGCGCCGGCCCTGGCCGCCGGGTACTTCTCCATCGCCCTGCCCGGCATCGCCGTCCTCTTCGCCACCAACGTCGTGGACGGCATCCTCAAAGGCACCGGCGACACCCGCACCCCGATGCGGCTCGCGCTCCTCGCCAACGGGCTGATCCTCGTCCTCGACCCGCTGCTCATCCTCGGCTGCGGGCTCGGCGTCAAGGGTGCGGCCCTGGCCACCGTGGCCGGTCGTACGGCCGCGCTGGTCTGGGGGCTCGTAATGCTGCGGCGATGCGCCGCCCTGCCGCATCGTGCGGTCGATCCCGGCGGCGGCCCCCCGCTCCCGGACCGGCTTCCGGACCGGCTTCGGGGGCTGTCCCGGGATCTGCGTCGGACGATCCGCGTCGGCCTTCCGCTCTCGGCCGAGTTCGTGGTGCGGATGAGCGGGACGCTCGCGCTGGTCGCCGTCGTCGCCAGGATCGGCGTCACCGAGGTCGCCGCGTACGGCATCGCGACCAAGGCGATGTACGGGGCGACCATGGCGTTCTACGCGCTGCGCCAGGCCGCCGCGATCCACACCGGTCGCCTCCTCGGCGCGGGCCGGGACGAGCGGGCGGCCGTCGGGCGGCAGGTGCTGAGGCTGGCGGGCGCGGCGGGGTGCGGTGCGTTGCTCGTGTCGGCGGCCGCCGCGCCCTGGATCATGACGGCGCTCGGCGCGCGGGGCGACGTGGCCGCCGCCGGTGCACTGTACCTGCGCTGCCTCGGCCCGTACCTGGTGCTGCTCGCCTGCTTCATCGCGCTGGGCGGCGTGTTCGAGGGCGCGGGTGCCGGACGTGTCCTGGCGGGGATCACCGCGTGCGGCGTGGCGCTTCAACTGGCGCTCGCCGGCGGCCTGTCGGGGCTCGGGCTGCCCGGCGTCTGCCTCGCCATGGCGCTGGCCACGGCCGTCCAGTGCGCGGCCCTGGGCCGCCTGCACCGCCGTACGCCACATCAGCGGGCGGGGGAGGGCTCCGCGGTGCGAGCGGTGCTCGGGGCCAGCGGGCCGCGGGGCCGCGGGGTCGAACGCCACAGCTGACGGCAGGCGAGCAACGACGCCGCGACCAGCAGTCCGTTGCGGACCACGAGCAGCAGCACCCCGAGCCAGTCGCCGGCCACCACATGGGAGAACCAGAGGGGGAACTCCAGGAACGTCACGCCCGTCGCGACGAGAACGAGCTGCGCCGGGCGGACCATCGGGCTGCGGCGGAAGGCGAGGCACACCGCGGCCAGCCCCACCAGCCAGAGCAGGTACTGCGGGCTGATGACGCGGCTCGTGGTGGTGAACAGCAGCACCGCCGTGAAGGCCGCGTCCGCGACGGTGCTCGGACGCGGCGAGCCCCGAAACCGCACCCGCCACAGCACCAGCCACCCGAAGGCGAGCACGCTCAGCGCCATCGCGAGCGCGGAGACCAGCGGTACGTACGGCCCGAGGAACTCCACCGACCCGTAGTTCAGCTGCACCCGGCCCCGCCAGCCGAAGTGCCGGGCCGCCTGGAAGACCAGCGCCCCCAGCGACTCGACCTCGGTGCCCCGCTCCCGCTGAAAGGTGAGGAAGGCGAGCGCGCCGGGCGCCGCCGCGACACACGCGACCAGGAGCCCCGCCGCACACGCGGCCGCGGTGGTCAGGGCGCGGCGCGGGGCACGTACCAGGAGCAGTACCGGCCACACCTTCAACAGCGTGCCGACGGCGGCGAGCGCCCCGAGGAGCCGCGGATGGCGGGCGCCCGCGAGCAGCGCCGCGACCGCGACGGCGGTCACCATCAGGTCGTAGCGGGCGTACGCGGTGGGGCCGAGCAACGGCACGCCGAGCGCCCACACCCAGGCACCGCTCCGGGACTTGCCCGGGCGCCCCGCCGCGTACATCAGAAGCGCGAAGACCAGCAGATCCGCGAGGAAGGCGAGCACGAAGAACGCGGACGCGTAGTCGAGGAACGGCAGCGCGGCGGGGGAGAGGATCGCGAGCGCGGCGAGCGGCGGGTACTGCCAGGTCACGTCGTCGAGCGGATACGTTCCGGTACCGAGCACCTGCGACCAGCCCTGGTAGATGACATGGACGTCGCTGGTGACGTCGGGGCCGGGCAGCACCAGCACCCCGAAGACGCAGAGCAGCAGCAGATAGCGGGTCGCGGCCCAGGTGGTCACCACCGCGAGGGTGCGCCGGGGGATGGTCATGGTGTCCGTCTCGTAGTCGTTTCGGGGCCCGGAGCCAGCCATGATGCCGGGTACACGGATGCCCCGGCGGTCAGGCGCGGCCGGGTGCCCTTCGCTTCCGCGGCGCCGCCCGGTGAGGGAGGACCGCGGCCGGGTGCTCTCCGCTTCTGCGGCGCCGTCCCGTGGGTGCGGGGCGCGGCCGGGTGTCCTCCGCTTTCATGGCGCCGCCCCGCGGGCGGGCCTTCGGCTCCGCGGCCCCGGTTCGGTACTGTCGGCGGCGATGCACAAGACCTTGATCGTGACCAATGACTTTCCGCCCCGTCCCGGCGGGATCCAGGCGTTCCTGCACAACATGGCGCTGCGGCTCGATCCCGAGCGGGTCGTCGTCTACGCCTCGACGTGGAAGCGGAGCCGCGAGGGCGTCGAGGCGACCGCCGCGTTCGACGCCGAGCAGCCGTTCACCGTCGTACGGGACCGCACCACGATGCTGCTGCCGACGCCCCGGGTCACCCGGCGTGCCGTCGCCCTGCTGCGCGAACACGGCTGCTCCTCCGTGTGGTTCGGGGCGGCCGCGCCGCTCGGCCTCATGGGGCCCGCGCTGCGCAGGGCCGGGGCGGAGCGGATCGTGGCGACCACGCATGGCCATGAGGCCGGGTGGGCCCAACTCCCCGGCGCGCGACAGCTGTTGAGGCGGATCGGTGAGGGCACGGACACGATCACCTACCTCGGCGAGTACACCCGCTCCCGGATCGCGGGGGCGCTCACCCAGCAGGCCGCGGCCCGCATGGTCCAACTCCCGCCCGGCGTCGACGAGAAGACCTTCCACCCCGGCTCGGGCGGCGACGCGGTACGCGCCCGGCTCGGGCTCGCCGACCGTCCCGTCGTGGTCTGCGTCTCCCGCCTCGTGCCGCGCAAGGGCCAGGACACGCTGATCCTCGCCATGCCGGCGATCCTCGCGCAGGTGCCGGAGGCGGTGCTGCTCATCGTGGGGGGCGGCCCGTACGAGGCCGACCTGCGCAAGCTCGCGCTCGACACCGGGGTCTCGGCCTCGGTCCGCTTCACCGGCGCGGTGCCGTGGGCGGAGCTGCCCGCGCACTACGGCGCCGGTGACGTCTTCGCGATGCCGTGCCGCACGCGGCGCGGGGGCCTCGACGTCGAGGGCCTCGGCATCGTCTACCTGGAGGCCTCCGCGACGGGGCTGCCGGTCGTGGCGGGCGACTCCGGGGGCGCGCCGGACGCGGTGCTCGACGGGGAGACGGGCTGGGTGGTGCGGGGTGACTCCGCCGCGGATGCGGCGGAGCGGGTGGTGACTCTGCTTCAGGATTCCGCGCTGCGGGAGCGGATGGGGGCGCGGGGGCGGGCCTGGGTGGAGGAGAAGTGGCGCTGGGACCTCCTGGCGGAGAAACTCCGCGCCCTCCTGTAACCGGTCAAGCGCCAACCCGCTCCGCCCCCGGTGCCGGTCGGCATGCACCCCTTCAGCCCGTCTTGCGCAGTTCCCCGCGCCCCTGGGTGCGTTGGCCTTGGCGGCATGCCCAGACCTTGGCAGGAGGCCCAGCATCGGCATCCTCAGCCCGTCCGGCGTTTGAGGACGAGCGTCCTTCAGGCGCGAACCGGGGTCTGGGGCGGAGCCCCCGAAACCCCGCTGACGGAAGCAAAACGTGCCCCCGTCAACCGCCGATACCCCCCCCCCCGCAGACCTAA
>NZ_JBEZKW010000047.1:0-60488 GCF_040651795.1 Streptomyces sp. NPDC048361 | reverse complement strand
AGACCCCGTTCGCGCCTGAAGGGCGCTCGTCCTCAATCGCCGGACCGGCTGAGGTGGCCCACGCGGGCCCGCACCGAGTAGCTCAGGGGCGCGAGCAACCACGACGCACGGCCGGCACACGAAGGCCGGGGCCCCGGGGGTAAGCCCCGGGCTGGGGGGGGGGCAACTAGGCGTCCCGCGGGGGGAGTTGGGGGCGCCGGCGGTTCGGGGTTGTCGTGTAGCCCGGTGGGGTGGACGCGGGGCGGGTGGTCAGGAGGTCCAGGGCCAGCTGGACCGCGTCGTCCAGCTGGGCGTGGCGGCCCTCCGCCCAGTCCAGCGGGGTGCGCAGGATCTCCAGATCCGGCTCGACCCCGTGGTTCTCCACGGACCACCCGTACGCGTCGAACCACGCCGCGTTCATCGGTACGGTGATGACCGAACCGTCCCCCAGCGTGTGGCGACCCGTCATCCCCACCACCCCGCCCCACGTGCGCTGCCCCACCACCGGCCCCAGCTTCAGGAGCCGGAACGCCGCCGTGATCATGTCGCCGTCCGACGAGGTCGCCTCGTCCGCGAGGGCGACCACCGGACCCCGGGGGGAGTTGGAGGCGTACGACACCGCCTGGGCGTCCCGCGTCAGGTCCCAGCCCAGGATGCGCCGGGTCAGTTTCTCCACCACCAGCTCACTGATGTGCCCGCCCGCGTTGCCGCGCACGTCCACGATCAGGGCGGGCCGGCTGACTTCCAGGCGCAGGTCGCGGTTGAACTGGGCCCAGCCCGAGCCGCCCATGTCGGGGATGTGCAGGTACCCGCACCTTCCGCCGCTCAACTCCCGTACCACACCACGGCGTTTGGCCACCCAGTCCTGGTAGCGCAGAGGGCGTTCGTCGACCAGCGGGACCACCGCGATCCGCCGCGAGCGGCCCTCGCCCTCGGCCGGGCGGAATGTCAGCTCCACCGTCGTGCCGCCCGCGCCCGCGAGCAGGGGGAAAGGGCCCGCGACCGGGTCGACCGGCCGGCCGTCGACATGAGTGAGGGCCGCGCCCTCGCGGATGCCCGCGCCCGCCAGCGGTGAACGTGCCTTGGAGTCGGACGAGTCGCCGGGCAGGACCCGGCGGATCACCCAACTGCCGTCGCGGCACACGAGGTTGGCGCCCAGCAGGCCCTGCGCGCGCTGGTAGTGCGGCGGGCCCTCGTTGCGGCGCGCGGCGGTGACGTACGCGTGTGAGGTGCCCAGCTCCCCGAGCACCTCGCGCAGCAGGTCCCCGAACTCGTCCGGCGACGCGACCCGTTCGACCAGCGGGCGGTACTGGTCGAGGACGGCCGGCCAGTCGATGCCGCACATCTTCGGATCCCAGAAGTAGGAGCGGATGATGCGGCCCGCCTCGTCGTAGGCCTGGCGCCACTCCGACCCCGGGTCGACCTCGTGCAGGATGCGGCGCAGGTCGAGGTAGACCGTCGAGTCGTTGTCGCCGGGCTCGGTGGAGGGCACCGCGCGCAGCTCGCCCTCGTCGACGACGACGAGCCGGCTGCCGTCCCCGCTGATCGCGAAGTGGTCGAGATGGTCGACCAGTTCGGTCCTGCGCGCCTTGGAGATGGTGAAGTGTTCGAGGGTGGGCCGGCCCGAGGTGTCGGCCGGGTTGGCGAAGGTCTCGCCGAGCGCGCCCGAGATGGGCCAGCGCATCCAGACCAGGCCGCCGCCCGCGACCGGGCGCAGGGCCGAGTACTTCGAAGCGGAGACCGGGAACGGCGTCACCCGGTTCTCCAGACCCTCCACCTCCACCGTCACCGTGCCGTCGCCCGAGTCGTCCAGCGGATCGAGGCCGCCCGCCGCGGGCCGGCCGTCCGGTGAGAGCGCGAACGGCGACGGTGTCGCCGAGTTCAGCGGTACGAGGTAGGGGCGGCAGCCCAGCGGGAAGGACAGGTCGCCGGTGTGCACGTCGTACACCGGGTCGAAGCCGCGCCACGACAGGAACGCCAGATAGCGGCCGTCGCTGGTGAACACCGGGTTCTCGTCCTCGAAGCGGCCGTTGGTGACATCGACGACCGTGCGGGCGCCGGGGCCCGCGATCCGGGCCATCTTGATCTGGCGCAGCGAGCGGCCGATGCCCGGATGCGACCAGGTCAGCCAGGCCCCGTCGGGGGAGAACGCGAGGTCGCGCACGGGCCCGTTCACGGACCGGATCAGCTCGGTCACCTCGCCCGCACCGCACACCGCCGTGTCCGGCACGGGGGCGCGGGAGGCCGCCCCGGTGGTCCCCGCCGCCGTGCCGCCGGACCCGTCCGTCCCCGCGCCCCTGAGCTCGGCGCCCGGCCCCGCCCCGGATTCCGCGCCCGGCCCCGCCCCGGATTCCGCGCCCGGCCCCGCCCCGGATTCCGCGCCCGGCCCCGCCCCGGATTCCTCCCCCTCGAACCGCCGCAGCCGCGGCACCCCGCTCGGAGCCGCGACTGCCTCCGCCTCCTCCGCCACGTCGATCAGCAGGAGCCGGCCGTCGTTGGAGGCGATCGCCAGGCGTTCGCCGTCCGGGTCGGAGACCATCTCCTGTACGCGGCCGAGCCGCCCCGCCGCGAGTCGTCGCGGACGGCGCTCACCGCTCGCGCGGGGCAGGAACGCGATCTCGACCGCGTCCTCGCCGTCCGCGTCGGTGATGTACGCGACCTGGCCGCCGCTGCCCAGCATCTCGGGCAGCCGCACCCGTACGCCCGGGGTGTCGGCGATGGTGCGGGCCGGGCCGTCGCGGTGGGTGAGCCAGTACAGGCTGCCGCGCACCACGACGGCGCTGGCCCGGCCGGTGGTGTCGACGGACAGCGCGTCGACGTGATTGGTGGCGGGCACCTGATACGTACGCCGGCCGGCGCGCGGCCCGCCCAGACGTACGTCCAGCTTGCGGGGCCGCGAGTCGGGGGTGAGCGCGTCCACGATCCACAGGTCGCCGGCGCACTGGTAGACCACGCGGCGGCCGTCGCTGGAGGCGTGCCGGGCGTAGAAGGCGTCGTGGTCGGTGTGGCGGCTCAGGTCGGAGCCGTCGGGCAGGCAGGAGTACAGGTTGCCGACGCCCTCGTGGTCGGAGAGGAAGGCGATGCGGCCGTCCACGAACATCGGGGCGTCCAGGTGTCCGCCGATGTCGGCGAGGAGGCGTTCGCCGTGCAGCCACAGGCGACCGGTGGCGCCGCCGCGGTACCGCTTCCAGGCGGCCGGCTCGTGCGGCGGCTTCCCGGTGAGCAGCAGGGTGCGGCGCTCGCCGTCCAGGTCTGCGACGGCGATGTCGGACACCGGGCCCCAGGGAAGCTTGCCGCCGGGGGAGCCGTCGGTGGGCACGCTGTAGGCCCAGGAGAAGTACGAGAACGGCTGGCCGTGCGAGGACACCGCCAGGATGTGGCCGTCCGGGGCCCAGCCGCACACCCGGGCGTCGGACGAGCCCCAGTAGGTGAGGCGCCGGGTCGGGCCGCCGGTCACCGGGGCGAGATGGATCTCCGGGTCGAGGCTGCGCCACGTCGTGTACGCGATCATGCTGCCGTCGGGCGAGAAGCGGGGGTGGCCCACCTTCGTCCGGTCGACGGTCACCCGCCAGGCGCGCGAAGGGCTGTGCCCGGCCGGCACCAGCGGGGCGACCCACAGGTCGTCCTCGGCGGCGAAGCACAGCAGATCGTCGTGGAGATGCGGAAACCTGAGGTACGCGGCGTCGTCACTCACCCCCCAATGCTTTCCGCGGGGAGGGGGTGCGGCAACTTGTGGGAGGGGTTTATTCCGCTTCGGCTCCCGCTTCGGCTTGACCCGCTCCGGCTCTCGCTCGGGCTCCGACCTGCTCCCGCTCGGGCTCGACCCGCTTCGGCTCCCGCTCCCGCTCCCGCTTATCCCGTTCCGACTTATCCCGTTCCGACACCTGTGGTCGAGAACACAAGCGAAACGATTCCGTTTCGCTTCGGGCCGAGGTTACCTTCGTACGGTACGCAAAAGGAGAGGAGGTCGATCATGGCGGGCAGGCTCACCCCGGAACGCGAGGCGGAGCTCTACGCGGCTGTGCTCGACCTGCTGCGCGAGGTCGGCTACGACGCCCTGACCATGGACGCCGTCGCCACCCGCACCCGTTCCAGCAAGGCCACCCTCTACCGCCAGTGGGGGAACAAGCCGGAGCTGGTCGCACGGGCGCTGCGCCACAACAAGCCGGTCAGTCTCGCCGAGATCGACACCGGTTCGCTGCGCGGCGACTTCCAGGCGATGGTCGCCCGTGAGGACGACTGTCAGATGGAGAAGGACTCCGCGCTGATGCGGGGTCTGATGCGGGCCGTCCATGACAACCCCGAGCTCCACAAGGCGCTGTGCGAGGTACTGATCGAGCCGGAGATCACCGGGCTCGACACGGTGCTGCGGCGCGCGGTGGAGCGTGGCGAGGTCAGCGCGGACAACCGTGCGCTCCCCTACGTCGTACACATGATGGTCGGCGCCTTCGCGGCCCGGCAGTTCATCGAGGACCGGCCGGTCGACCAGGCCTTCCTCGCCGACTACTTCGACGCCGTGGTCCTCCCCGCCCTCGGCGACCCGCGCTAGGCACCCCCCGCAAGCACCCCCGCCCGGCGCTCCCCACGCAGTACCCGCCCCACCTGACGTACGCCGCTCTCGTCGTCGGGCTGGTTCCCCATGCCCTGCTGTTCCCACGACTCGACCGGGAGTACGCCCTCGTGGCCACGTTCCTCTACCGCCTCGGCAGGTTCGCCTTCCGGCGCCGCCGCTATGTCGCCCTGGTGTGGGTGGCGCTGCTCGCCCTCGCGGGCTTCGGCGCGGCGTCCGCCACCACCGCCACCTCCTCCTCGTTCTCGATCCCGGGCACCGAGGCGCAGCGCGCCTTCGACCTGCTCAAGGAGCGGTTCCCGAACGCCACGGCCGACGGTGCCACCGCCCGTATCGTCTTCAAGGCGCCCGACGGCCAGAAGATGGCCGACAAGGCCAACAAGGCCGCGGTCGAGAAGACCGTCGCCGGCCTGAAGGCGGGCTCGGACCAGGTCGCCTCGGTCACCGACCCCTACACGGCGGGCGGCGTCTCCAAGAACGGCCAGGGCCCGGTCGCGTACGTCCAGGTGTCGTACAAGGCCAACGCGATGCAGCTGACCGACGACACGCGCGACGCGCTCAAGAAGAGCGGCGACGAGGCGAAGAAGTCGGGGCTCACCGTGGAGATCGGCGGTGACGCGCTCCAGGCCATGCCGGAGACCGGCTCCGGCGAGATCGTCGGTGTGGTCATCGCCGGCCTCGTCCTGGTGATCACCTTCGGCTCGCTGGTGGCGGCGGGGCTTCCGCTGCTGACCGCGATCATCGGCGTCGGCATCGGCGTCTCCACCATCACCGCGCTGGCCAATGTGCTCGACCTCGGCTCGACCACGTCCACGCTGGCGATGATGATCGGGCTCGCGGTCGGTATCGACTACGCCCTGTTCATCGTCTCGCGCTACCGGGCCGAACTCGCCGAGGGCAGGGAACGCGAAGAAGCCGCGGGGCGGGCCGTGGGGACGGCCGGATCCGCGGTGGTCTTCGCCGGTCTGACCGTGGTCATCGCGCTCGTCGGCCTCGCCGTCGTCAACATCCCGATGCTCACCAAGATGGGCGCGGCCGCGGCCGGCACGGTCGTCATCGCCGTCCTCATCGCGCTCACCCTCATACCCGCACTGCTCGGCTTCGCCGGCCGGCGCGTGCTCGGCCGCAAGGCCCGCAAGGCGTACGACAAGGGCGAGACGGCGACCGAGTCCAAGCCCAACATGGGCACCCGCTGGGCGAGCTTCGTGCTGCGCAAGCCGGTGTGGGTGCTGCTCGTCGGCGTCATCGGCCTCGGTGCGATCGCGCTGCCGGCGAGCTCGCTCCAGATGGGGCTGCCGGACGACGGCTCGCAGCCGACCTCCACCACCCAGCGCCGCGCCTACGACACCCTCTCCGAGGGCTTCGGCCCCGGCTTCAACGGGCCGCTCATGGTCGTCGTCGACGGCAAGGGCAGCAAGGACCCGCAGGCCGCGGCCGACCGTACGGTCGACGCGATCAAGAAGCTGCCGGACGCCGGTCCGGTGATGCCCCCGATGTTCAACAAGAAGACCGGCAACGACACGGCGACCATCACGGTCATCCCGAAGTCCAAGCCGTCCTCCACCGAGACCGAGGACCTCGTCCACTCGATCCGGGACACCAGCGCCACGCTGAAGGCCGACACCGGCGCGAAGCTCCTGGTCACCGGCTCGACCGCGATGAACATCGACTTCTCGCAGAAGATGAACGACGCGCTGCTGCCCTACCTGGCGCTCGTGGTCGGTCTCGCCTTCCTGCTCCTGATGGTGGTCTTCCGCTCGGTCCTGGTGCCGCTGAAGGCGGCCCTCGGCTTCCTGCTCTCGGTGGTCGCGGCCCTCGGCGCGGTCGTCGCGGTCTTCCAGTGGGGCTGGCTCGGCTCGCTCTTCGGCGTCCAGCAGACCGGCCCGATCATGTCGATGATGCCGATCTTCATGGTGGGCGTGGTCTTCGGTCTCGCGATGGACTACGAGGTCTTCCTCGTCACGCGGATGCGTGAGGCGTACGTCCACGGTGAGCGGCCCGGTCAGGCGATCGTCACCGGGTTCAAGCACGGCGCCCGGGTGGTCACAGCCGCCGCCGTCATCATGATCGCGGTCTTCTCCGGCTTCATCGGCTCCAGCGAGCAGATGATCAAGATGATCGGCTTCGGTCTCGCGATCGCCGTCTTCTTCGACGCGTTCGTCGTCCGCATGGCGATCGTGCCCGCGGTGCTCGCCCTGCTCGGCGCGAAGGCGTGGTGGCTGCCGCGCTGGCTGGACCGGATCCTGCCCAACGTCGACGTCGAGGGCGAGGGCCTGCGCAAGCACCAGGAGGCCGGCTCCGCCGACGGCGACCGCGAACTGGCGCGGGTCTGACCCCGCCCCCCTGAACGCCGGGGCCCCTCGAACCGAGCGGCCGAGGGTCCCGGCCGACGCCAACGGCCTGTGGGGACGGGACCGCTGGCGCCCTTGGCCCCCCGTGCGCACCGCGCGCGGGGGGCCTTCGCGTCGTGATGGGGGCAGCCTCAGCGGCGGGGCCCCGCAGTGGATGGTGCGGCCCGGGCGTCGGTGGCGTACGTGTGCCGCAGGAAGCGGACCAGCGGTGAGCTGTCGAACTGGACGACGGCCACTCCGTCCGGCGAGTGAAATTCGAGAACGGTCTGGGCCCGGCCGCATGGCCAGACGCTCACATCGCCCCGGCTGGCCGGCGCCCGCAGCCCCGATTCGAGCAGCGAGCGCGGGAAGATCCACTCGTTGCCGCCGGGAAAGGCGAAGCAGACCGCACCCGAGGTGTCGGCGGGGTCGTAGCGCATGGCGACCGGGACGGGGTTGGAGAGCGGGGCGTCCGTGACGACACGGGCCCGCGCGTGATCCTCCACGGAGCGGCCGGCGGTGTGGTCCTCGGCTGCGGGGGACATCGATCGCTCCTCACCCTGGGGCTGTCGGATACCGGAATACCGTTCGCGCTATTTGTTCTCCAATGTCCCATATTTCCTGGGCAAACCCCCAGTGAGTCGGCTTGGCATCTGACGCTCGCACGCTTTTGCAACTGGTTCGCAACAGGGCACTATCATCAAACGGTTCTGCGCACGCCCGCGCAGGGAAGAGGGCGCCCACGGGAAATCGGAGTCCACCCATGCACGTACCCGATGGATTCATCAACGCACCTGTATCGGCGGTCACAGGGGTGGTCGCCGCCACGGCCATCGCCGTCAGCCTGCGCGGCGCGCGCCGCGAACTCGGGGGCACCTCCCACGCATTGAGCAGTGGGGGAGAGAAGACGGCGCCGCTGGCCGGGCTCGTAGCGGCCTTCATCTTCGCCGTGCAGATGCTGAACTTCCCCGTCGCGGCCGGCACCAGCGGCCACCTCCTGGGCGGCGCGCTCGCCGCGATACTCGTCGGCCCCTATACGGGTGTGCTCTGCGTCTCCGTGGTCCTGCTCATGCAGGGCATCCTCTTCGCCGACGGCGGCCTCACCGCGCTCGGCGTCAACATCACCGACATGGCGATCACGACCACCGTCGTCGCGTACGTCGTGTTCCGCGCCCTGGTCAAGGTGCTGCCCCGCACCCGCCGCTCGGTGACCGTCGCCTCCTTCGTGGCCGCGCTGCTCTCCGTGCCGGCCGCGGCGCTCGTCTTCACCGCGATCTACGCGCTCGGCGGCACCACCGACGTACCGATCACCAAGGTGCTCAGCGCGATGGTCGGCGTGCACATCCTCATCGGCATCGGCGAAGCCGTCATCACCGCGCTCACCGTGGGCGCGGTCATCGCGGTCCGGCCCGACCTCGTGCACGGCGCCCGCGGTCTGACCGCGCCGCTCAAGCTGCGCGTCGGCGGCGAACTCGTGGACGCCCCGGCCGCCCCTGTCGCGGCCCGCACGACCGGATCCACGCGCAAGGTGTGGGGCATCGGCATCGTCACCGCGCTGCTGCTCGCCGGATTCGTGTCGTTCTATGCGTCGGCCAGCCCCGACGGCCTGGAGAAGGTCGCCCACGACAAGGGCATCGACGCCAAGACCACCCAGCACGCGTCGTCCGACTCGCCGCTCGCCGACTACTCCGTCAAGGACGTCGGCGACGCCCGCCTGGCCGGCGGCCTCGCCGGGGTGATCGGCGTCGGCGTCACCGTGGCGGTCGGCAGCGGCGTGTTCTGGGCGGTCCGCAGGCGCCGTACGGAGTCGCGGCCGGCCGACGACCGCACCCCGGAAACGGTCTGACATGGGAGCGGGCCACTCCCACCGCCTGTACCGGCACGGCCACTCGCCGGTCCACGACCTGCCCCCGCACTGCAAGCTCGCGGCGGTGTTCCTGTTCGTGGTCGTCGTGGTGTCCACGCCGCGCGAGGCGATGTGGGCCTTCGCGCTGTACGCCGTGCTGCTCGCCCTCGTGGCGGGCGCGGCCCGCATCCCGGCCGGCTACCTCCTCAAGCGGCTGCTCATCGAGATCCCTTTCGTGGCGTTCGCGGTGCTCATGCCGTTCGTCGTGCCCGGCGAGCAGGTGCACGTCCTCGGCCTCTCCCTCAGCGAGAGCGGCCTGTGGGGCGCCTGGAACGTACTGGCCAAGGGCACGCTCGGCGTCGCCGCGTCCGTGATCCTGGCCTCCACCACCGAACTGCGCGCGCTGCTGCTCGGCCTACAGCGCCTGCGGCTGCCACCGCTGCTCGTCCAGATCGCCTCCTTCATGATCCGGTACGGGGACGTCATCACGGACGAGATGCGCCGGATGTCCATCGCCCGCCGCTCACGGGGCTTCGAGGCGCGGGGCGTACGCTCCTGGGGCGTCCTCGCGAAGTCGGCGGGCGCGCTGTTCATCCGCTCCTACGAGCGGGGCGAACGCGTCCATCTCGCGATGGTCAGCCGCGGCTACGCCGGGACGATGCCGGTGATCGACGAGGTGACGGCGACCGGTGCGCAGTGGACGAGGGCGGTCGCCCTGCCGGGGGCGGCGCTGGTGGTGTGTCTGCTCGGCTGGACACTGTGACCCCCCGGCATCCCCTCCTGCCGTCCCTTCCCCATGTCCCTCCCTACGACCGCTGAGGCCCCCGTGAACGTCGTCCCGTCCCTCGAAGTGTCCGGGCTGGCCTTCGCCTACCCCGACGGCCACCAGGCGCTGTTCGGCGTCGACCTGACCGTGGGGCGCGGCGAACGGGTCGCACTGCTCGGCCCCAACGGAGCGGGCAAGACCACGCTCGTGCTCCACCTCAACGGCATCCTCGAAGGCGGCGCGGGCTCGGTGACGGTGGCGGGTCTCCCCGTCGCCAAGAAGAACCTCGCGGAGATCCGGCGCCGGGTCGGCATCGTCTTCCAGGACCCCGACGACCAGCTCTTCATGCCGACGGTCCGCGAGGACGTCGCCTTCGGCCCGGCGGCGTCCGGGATGCGTGGGGCGGAGCTGGAGGAGCGGGTGATGAGCGCGCTGGTTCAGGTGGGGATGGCGGAGTACGCCGACCGGCCGCCGCACCACCTTTCCTTCGGGCAGCGGCGCCGGGTCGCCGTCGCGACGGTGCTCGCGATGTCTCCGGAGATCCTCGTCCTGGACGAGCCCTCGTCCAACCTGGACCCGGCGTCCCGTCGTGAACTCGCGGACATTCTGCGGGGGTTGGACGTGACGGTGCTCATGGTCACGCATGACCTGCCGTATGCGCTGGAGCTGTGCGGGCGTTCGGTGATCCTGAGTGAGGGGGTCATCGCGGCGGACGGGGCGACGGTGGATGTCCTGTTCGACGCCGCCCTGATGCGGGCGAATCGCCTGGAACTCCCCTTCGGCTTCGACCCGACCCGAGCCGCGCGCTGACCCGGCGACCCTGGGTGGGTTGCCCTTGGCAGGGCGGCCAGTCTCGGCATCTTCAGCCCGTCCGGCGTTTTTTGAGGACGAGCGCCTTTCGGGCGCGAACGCAGCCCCGCGCCCCTGGTAGGGCACCCGGAATCGAGCCCGCGGCTCGTGCCCCCCGGTAGGCACCCGGCATCGGGCACCATGGTGGGGGTGCCGGACGGCGCCGCGCAGGCGAGGGAGCGGATCGTGGTCGACGTACAGGGCGCCGTAGCACCGGGCTACGAACCGATCCGGGACGCCTTCGTGCGCAACTTCACGCAGCGAGGAGAGCGCGGCGCAGCGGTGGCCGTGTACCGCGACGGCCGGAAGGTCGTCGACCTCTGGGCCGGCACGAAGGACGTGGACGGCACCACCCCCTGGGCCCTCGACACCGTCCAGATCGTCCGCTCCGCCACCAAGGGCGTGGCCGCCGCAGTCCCCCTCCTCCTCCACCAGCGCGGCCGCCTCGACCTGGACGCCCCGGTCTCGACGTACTGGCCCGAGTTCAAGACCGCCGGCAAGGAACGCACCCTCGTACGCCACCTCCTGGCCCACCGCGCCGGCGTACCCGCCCTCGACCGCCCGCTGACCCCCGCCGAGGCCGCCGACGGCGAGTCGGGCCCGGCGGCCGTCGCGGCACAGGCCCCGTTCTGGGAGCCCGGTACCGCGCACGGCTACCACGCGCAGACGTACAGCTGGCTCCTGGCCGAGCTGGTGCGGCGCGTCACCGGCCGCACCATCGGGCGCTGGGCCGCCGAGGAGATAGCCGGCCCGCTCGGCCTGGACTTCTGGATGGGCGTACCCGCGACGGAGGCGCACCGGGTCGGCCGGGTCGGCCCGGTCGAGCCGCCCGAGGACGGCGCGGGCGCGCTGCGGCTGCGCCCCAAGCGCAATGTCGCCGAGGCGTACGCCGACCCGCACTCGCTGACCCGGCGCGCGTTCGGCGCGATCGACCCGCTGCCCGACGAGAACGATCCCGCCTACCGCGCCGCCCAGCCCCCCGCCTCCGCCGGCATCTCCACCGCCCGTGCGCTCGCCCGCTTCTACGCCGCCACCATCGGCGAAGTCGACGGCGGGGAGCGGCTGTTCGCGCCCGCCACGCTCACCCTGGCCCGTACCGGGGAGAGCGTGGGGCCGGACCGGGTCCTCGTCGTGAACACCCGGTTCGGCCTCGGCTACATGCTGCACGGCCCGGCCTCCCCGCTGCTCGCCCCCGGCTCGTTCGGACACCCCGGCCGCGGTGGCTCGCTGGGCTTCGCCGACCCCGAGTCGGGCACGGCGTTCGGCTATGTGACCAACGGGCTGCAGAAGGGCGTCACCGCCGATCCCCGAGCCCAGGCCCTGGTGAGGGCGCTACGTTCGACGCCATGACGCATCCTCAGACCGCGCCGGCTCCCGCCCCGGCTTCCGGCATCGCACGCTTCCAAGGACACACCGCGCTGGTCACCGGCGCGGCCCGCGGCATCGGCGCCGCCATCGCGCGCAGGCTCACCGACGAGGGAGCCCAAGTCCTCCTCGCCGACGTCGACTTGACGGGCGCCGAGGCCACCGCCGCCGGCCTCAAGGGCGCCGTCGCCCGGCGCTGCGACGTGTCCGACCGGGCCTCGGTGGAGGCCGCCGTCACCTTCGCGGTCGAGGAGTTCGGCCGGCTCGACGTCCTCGTCAACAACGCCTACTCCTGCACCCCGGACGCCGAGCGCTTCGAGGACGAGGACGACGAGGAGTGGGCCCGCGACCTCGACGTCACCCTCACCGGCGCCTTCCGCTGTTCCCGCGCCGCCCTGCCGCACCTGGCCGCGTCCGGCCGGGGCGCGATCGTGAACATCGGCTCGGTCAACGGCGAGCAGGACTTCGGCAACCACGCCTACAGCGCCGCCAAGGCGGGCCTCGCCTCCCTGACCCGTACGCTCGCCGGGGACGCCGCGCCGCGCGGGGTGCGGGTCAACCTCGTCCACCCCGGCACCATCCGCACCCCCGCCTGGGAGAGCCGCCAGGACCAACTGGACCGGCTGGCACACGCGTATCCACTGGGCCGGGTCGGCGAGCCGGAGGACATCGCGGCGGCCGTCGCCTTCCTCGCCTCGTCCGACGCGGCCTGGATCACCGGCACCACGTTGCGGGTCGACGGCGGTCTGCTCGCCGTCAACACCGGCTTCCAGCGGATCACGCACAACGCCTGAGGGCGCCACGGCCCAACCAGGCCCCCACACACGCCGGTTGGGGTCTCACTCGCCGACGTCGCGGAACACCGCCGCCCGCACCCAGCCGCTGTGCGCCGCCGTCCGCAGCACGCCACGGAACAGCGTCCGGGCCGGCCGGCTGTCGGAGGTCGCCGAGCGGGTGACGCGCAACGACCTGGCGACCGCCTCGAAGCCGTAGGCGCGCATCTCGCTCTCGTACGCCGCGATCGCCTGCACCGGATCGCGGCGCCGGGCGAGCAGACGGCTCAGGAGGCGGGCGTCGCGCAGGGCGGTGGTGGCGCCGGTGCCGCCGAGCGCGGGCATGGCGTGGATGGCGTCGCCGAGCAGCGTCACGAGCCCCGGCGGCCAGGCCTCGACCGGCTCCATGCCGAGCATCCGTACCGGCACGACGGTCTCCGGGTCGGCCTCGGCGACCAGGCGGACCAGGGCCGGATGCCAGTGGGCGATGAGCTCGGCGACCACGGCGCGCAGTGCCTTGCCGTCGAGGTGCTCCACGTCCCGGGGGTAGGCGGTGGCTTTGGCGACGTACGTCCATCGCACGCGGCCGCGGGGGAGCGCCGTGCAGAACATCGCGTCCGAACGCGGAGTGAGGACGGAGGTCGACGCCGCCGTCAGCGGCCCGGGCAGTTCGTCCGGCTCGGCGCCGGCCGGTTCGGTGCCGCCGGTCACGGCGAGTACCCGGGTGTCGGCGCGCACGGCATGCGGCAGGAGCTGGCCGCGCACCCGGGAGTCGGCGCCGTCCGCGCCGGCGAGCAGGTCGCCATGGGCGGTGGAGCCGTCGGTGAAGTGCGCGCGTACGCCGCCGACGACGCTGTCCTCGGTGAGTTCGTAGCGGAGGAACTCCCGGTCGAAATGGACGAGATGACCATCGAGGCCCGTCAGCAGGACCCGGCGCAGGGCGCCGGCGCTCGTCGAGTGCGTGGCGTGCTGCGGCGCCCGGCCCGCGGCCGGCTGCGGCAGAACGAGCAGCTCCCGCAGCCGCTCGGTGACGAACACGGAGCGCCCGCCGCCCTCCACGCACGCCGTGAACTCCTCCCACGCCTCGGGCGGCAGACATGCGTACAGCGCCCGCGCGCCCTGCGGGCCGATGCGGACGCGCTGGTCCTCACCGTCGTCGTCGGCGCGGGCCGGCCCGCGCTCGTACACCGCGAACCCCAGGCCGGCCTTGCGCAGCCCCTGCGCCAGACAGAGCCCCCCGATGCCGCCGCCGATGATCAGGACGTGCGGTGTGCCGGTCATGGCGCCCCCTTCGTCGAGGCGCAACCTAGCGATGGGCGGCCGGGTGTCAACCCGCCCGCAGCACCAGCCCGATGCCCACCACGAGCAGACTCGGCCGGAGGTTCAGCCCCGCCGGAGCCGGAGCCGGAGCCGGAGCCGGAGCCGGAGCCGGAGCCGGAGCCGGAGCCCAGTCCGTGCCGGTACCTCGCCCCGCCCGAGCCGGTGCCGGGCGCGCCGCCGGGGCCGGGGCTCGCCGGCCGGGGTCAGCCGGCCCTGAGTACCTGCGCGACGATGGGCCCCGCCGCGTCTCCGCCGTGCCCGCCGGACTGGACGAGGCCGGCGGCGGCCAGCCCGTTGCCGTAGCCCGTGAACCAGCTGTTGGCCTTGCCCTGCTGGTCCACCTCCGCCGATCCGGTCTTGGCACCCTTGGGCCCGGGGACCTGGGCCATCGCCTGCACGGCGGTGCCCTCGCCGACCGTCGCCGCGTGCATCATCTGCTGGAGCTGGGCGGCGATGGAGCCCGGGAGCGGCTTGGCGGTGGCGATCTGGCGGCCGTCCAGTTCCTGGGGCACGAGGATCGGCTGGTGGAAGCCGCCGTTGATCACGGTGGCGGCCACCGAGGCCATATCGAGCGGGCTCATCTGGACCTTGCCCTGTCCGATGTAGGAGGCGGCCGTCTCCACGCCGGACGACTCGGGCACGCTGCCGTCGAAGGACGTCACGCCGCCGATCTTCCAGTTGTTCTGCCCGAGCCCGAAGTAGTCGCGGGCCGTCTGACCCAGGGCGGTGTCGGCGATGCCCTTGTCGTCGAGGGGCTTGACCGGCTTGATGAACGCGGTGTTGCAGGACTTGGCGAAGGCCCGGGTGAGTGTGGAGTCCACGAGCGAGAAATCATCGAGATTGTGGAAGGTGTAGCCCTTCCACGACACGGTCGAGGGGCACTCCACCTTCTCGTTGGCCCCGCCCAGGCCGTTGTTCATGATCATCGTGGCAGTGATGACCTTCATCGTGGAGCCGGGCGCGATCGCGGCCTGGAGCGACGCGGGGAACTTGTCGTTCCGGTTGTCGGCGACCGCGCGTATCTCCCCGGTACTCGGCTTCACCGCCACCACCGACGACTCACCGAACCGCTTCACCGCCGACTCCGCCGCGGCCTGCACATCCGCGTCCAGCGTCGTCTTCAGCTTGCCGGGCGAGCCCTTCTGCAACGTGATCAGGGTGCGCGCCGGGGTGTTGTCGCCCTGGATCTGGAGCTCGATGCCGGCCGTGCCGTTCACCTTGGCGCCGTACTTCTCGCGCAGCCCGTCCAGGATCGCGGCCAGCGAAGGGTACTTCTCCTTGGTCAGCGGGCGGCCCTTGTAGTCGACGGCCTCGATCTCGGGGTTCTGCGCCCCGCCCGTCACCAGACGCTCGCCCGTCTTCAGCTGCGGGTGGAGCACCGTCGGCTGCCAGTCCACCAGCGGCTTGAACGTGGACTGGCCGCGTACGACGGTCAGTTGGGAGGCGTAGGACAGCGGAGCCGTCTTGCCCCCGAGAGAGACCTCGGCCTTCACCGTGTACGGCACGACCGCGCCGTTGGGCGCGCCCGGCGTGACGACGACGTTGGTGATGTGCGCGACGTCGCGGTACCCGGCCAGGGCGGGCGCGGCCACCGACTGGTTGTTGGTCAGGGCGGCGGCCGCGGTCGCGTCGCCCTTCGCCCAGGCCTGCAGGAAGTCGGTGGACGTCTGCTTGATCTCGTCCGCGGTCAGCGGCCCGGTGCGGGCCGGCGCGCCCTGCGTACGGCTCTGGCCGCCCCCGGAACCGCTCCCGTCATCGCTGACCAGCGCGTACCCCCCGTACGCCACGCCGCCGGCGACCACCACGAACACTCCGCCTGCGATGGCGACCTTCGCTCCACTGCGCATCCCGCAGTTCCCCTCCCCAGGAGTCCCCCGAACCCTTGAACATGTTCAAGGGGTTACTTGCGGGTGACTCTACGGGACGCCGGGGACAACGGGACCCGCAGTTGTCCCAACGGTTACCGGAACGCGACCGGCATCACACCCGACCGTCCAGCCCCATCCGGCCGCGCCAGGCGCCGACGGGAACCGCCGTACCGGTGCAGACCGGCCGGAAGCGCCGAAAGTCAGTTGCCCCGGGGAGCCGCCGTTGCTCTACTGCGATGCCGGACCGGGGGAGGACCTGTGCCTGAAGTGCCTGAAGTGCCTGAAGTACCTGAGCTGCCTGAGCTGCCGGACAGCGACATTCTCGCGGGCCGCACCATCCTCGCGGTGAAGGCGATCCGTGACGCACGAGGATGTTCGCTCCACGAAGCGGTTGATCTCTTCGCCCAGCGCCACGCCGAGCTTCATCCAAATCCGGAGCCGAATCCGAAGCAGGAGCCGGGCCGGGAAGCTCCCCGGCCCCGTGTGCTGCGGTTCGAGAGGGACGGCTCCTTGGTCGTGGAGGAGGACGAGGGCCCGCACGGCCGACGCCACCCCGAGAACCGGTAACCCCACCCGAAGGGCGATCCGCTCAGCGGGACCGCCACCACCCCACCTCCGTCCCGCCCCGCCACCGACAGCGCCCGGCCCCCGTCTCCGCCCCGGCCCCCCGTCTCCGCCCCGGCCCCCCGTCTCCGCCCCCGCTTCCTTCGCCCAGTCCGCGGCTAGACCCAGCTGTCCAGCCACATCCGGCTGCGCCAGGCGTCGATGGGGATGGGCGTGCCGGTGTAGATCGGCCAGAAGTAGATGAAGTTCCACACGATCAGGAGCACAAGGACCCCCGCCCCGATCGCCCCGATCGCACGCCGCCGCTCCCCGGGGGCGAGCCCCGGCTCCACCGGAGCGGCTGCGCCGTCACCCCCCTGCGATGGCCCGATGATCGCGCCGATCATCATCGCCACCGCCAGACACAGGAACGGCACGAACACGACCGCGTAGAAGAAGAAGATCGTCCGCTCCTGGTACATGAGCCAGGGCAGGAAACCGGCGCCGATGCCGCAGGCGATCGCACCGGCCCGCCAGTCGCGCCGGAAGAACCAGCGCCACAGGACGTACAGGATTGCGAAGCAGCCGGCCCACCACAGCAGCGGGGTGCCGAGCGCGAGGACCTCGGACGCGCACTTGCCGCCCGCGTCCAAAGGACAGCCGTTGGTGCCGGGGCTCGGGCTCTCGTAGTAGTACGAGACCGGCCGGCCGTCCACCAGCCAGCTCCACGGGTTCGACTGGTAGGTATGGCCCTCGGTGAGGCCGACGTGGAAGCTGTAGACCTCGGTCTCGTAATGCCAGAAGCTGCGCAGCGACGCCGGCACCCAGCTCATGTCGAACTGCGGCAGGTGGTTGATGGTGCCGATGACCGGGAGCTTGATGTGGTCGGGGGAGAGGCCCGCGCGGCCGTCCGCCCAGTGCCGCCCGTACCCCTTGTCGGTGACGAACCAGCCCGTCCACGACACCATGTACGTGACGATCGCGACCGGCACGGTGGAGCAGAAGGCCCAGAACGCGTCCCGGCGCAGCACCGCGCGGTACGGGCTGACCGCGCCCGCCGTGCGCCGTGCGCCCACGTCCCACAGGACGGCCATCACACAGAAGAAGACCAGGATGTAGATGCCGTTCCACTTGGTGGCGCAGGCCAGGCCCAGCATCAGCCCCGCCGCGATCCGCCAGGGCCGCCACCCGAAGCGCAGGCTCGCCGCGATCTCCGCGTCCGGGCGCAGCTGCCCGTCCTCACCCTCGGGCAGCGCGGCCGCGAGTCTGGCTCTCGTACGGTCGCGGTCGACCAGGAGACAGCCGAAGGCGGCCACGACGAAGAACATCAGGACGGTGTCGAGCAGCGCGGTGCGGCTCATCACGAAGTGCAGCCCGTCGACCGTGAGCAGGGTTCCCGCGAGGCAGCCGAGGAACGTCGAACGGAACAGGCGGCGTCCGATCCGGCAGATGAGCAGCACCGACAGGGTGCCGAGCACGGCCACCATGAAGCGCCAGCCGAACGGCGTGAAGCCGAAGTGGAAGAACTTCTCGCCGATGCCGATCACATACTTGCCGACCGGCGGGTGCACCACATAGCCCGGCGCGGTCGGCACCGGGACCTGGTCGGGGTGGCGCAGGATCAGCCGGTCGACGTCCTTCGGCCAGTCGCCCTCGTAGCCGTGATTGATGAGCGCCCAGGCGTCCTTGGCGTAGTACGTCTCGTCGAATATCACCGCGTGCGGGGAGCCCAGATTCCAGAACCGCATGAGCCCGGCGACCAGCGTCACCAGAAGCGGCCCGGCCCACGCCGACCAGCGCACGATCCGCGCCCCCCACTGCGGGGGGATGCCGAGCACCGTCCACAGCTGGCCCGGTGGCCGGGTGAACGGCGGGACCAGACGCTCCCGCAGTCCGGTTCTCGGCCGCACGACATGGCCGAACCGGCGCATGCGGTGCTGCCAGGCGGGCGGTTCTTCCCCGGCGTCGTGGCCCGGCAGGGTCGGTGGCGCAGTACTGGTCACCGCGCCATCGTAGGGAACTCACCTATGGGAGTCCCGTGGCCGGGCCCGGCGGCCTCGGCCCCGGCGGGCTGCGAGGATGGTCGGTGTGACAGGAACACTCGTACTCGCAGGCACCCCCATCGGCGACACCGCGGACGCCCCGCCGCGGCTCGCCGCCGAGCTGGAGCGGGCCGATGTCGTCGCCGCCGAGGACACCCGGCGCCTTCGCCGGCTCACCCAGGCGCTCGGGGTGCACACCACGGGCAGGGTCGTGTCCTACTTCGAGGGCAACGAATCGGCGCGCACGCCGGAGCTCGTCGAGGCGCTCGAAGGGGGCGCCCGGGTGCTGCTCGTCACCGACGCCGGCATGCCCTCGGTCTCCGACCCCGGATACCGCCTGGTCGCGGCCTGTGTCGAGAAGGACATCAAGGTCACGGCGGTGCCGGGCCCCTCGGCGGTGCTGACCGCGCTCGCCCTGTCCGGGCTTCCCGTGGACCGCTTCTGCTTCGAGGGGTTCCTGCCGCGCAAGGCGGGCGAGCGCCTGGGCCGGCTGCGCGAGGTCGCCGGCGAGCGGCGCACCCTGGTCTACTTCGAGGCCCCGCACCGCCTCGACGACACGCTCGCCGCGATGGCCGAGGTGTTCGGCGCCGAGCGGCGCGCGGCGGTGTGCCGGGAACTGACCAAGACGTACGAGGAGGTCAAGCGCGGGCCCCTCAAGGACCTCGCGGCGTGGGCCGCCGAGGGCGTGCGCGGCGAGATCACCGTGGTGGTCGAGGGCGCCCCCGAAACCGGGCCCGCCGACCTCGACGCGGCCGAGCTGGTGCGGCGGGTGCAGGTGCGCGAGGAGGCGGGGGAGCGGCGCAAGGAAGCCATCGCGGCGGTCGCCGCCGAGACCGGTCTACCCAAGCGCGAGGTCTTCGACGCGGTGGTCGCGGCAAAGAACGCGGCACGTCAGAGCCCCGCGGACGGTAAAGGACTATCGTAAAAAGTAAAACGCAGGCCGGGCGCAAGGGCGGACAAAAGGACGCAGCTCTAGGAAAGGCCAAGTCCACGCCAACTCTCGACAGCACCTGATGCGTTTCGGCTGCGAAAGGCGTCTCCTGGATCGGGGGACCTTTCGCCCCCGCTCGCAAGAGCGCTCGCAAGAGCTTGTCCAGCGGACAAGAGGAGCCGGCACATGAGTGAGATCGCTGAGACCACGGCACACGAGGCGTATGCCTTCGCGTGCATGAGGTGTGGATACGGCTGGGAGCAGGCGTACGAGATAGAGCACCACGTAGACGCCACGGGCCAGGCATTCGTCATATACAAGGCCAATGGCGACCGGGTGCCCTCCCCGCTGTCCTCCCCCACCTGCCTCAACTGCGGCGGACACGTGGTGCGCATCATGCGCTCCGGACGGGTGTCGTCCGCGCAGCAGGGGATGATCCAGCACCGCGCGCCGGCCCCGTCACAGCCCGCACCCGCTCCCCGCGACGGGGCCGCGCCCCAGGGCGGGGCCACGCGTCAGGAGGCCGCACCCCAGGGTGGGGCGGACGCGACCGTGAAGCCGGAGCACCACTGGCACCTGTCGGACCTCCTCCACCCCTTCCACCGCAAGTGAGGCGGAGCGGCTCGCGCTGCGGGTGAGCGGGGGCGCGCGCCGGGGGGCCGGTCACGAGTGACCGCAGGGCGCGCGCCTTTCGTAGGATCGGCCGTATGAGTGCCGCCAAAGATGCCCCGCCCCCGCTGCCCGAGCCCCTCGGCGTGACGGTGGCCGATTCGCACACCCACCTGGACATGCAGGACGGCACGGTCGAACAGGCCCTGGAGAAGGCCGCGGCCGTCGGCGTCACCACCGTGATCCAGGTGGGCTGCGACGTGAAGGGCTCCCAGTGGGCCGCGGAGACCGCCGAGGCGTACGCGCCCGTCCACGCCGCCGTCGCCCTGCACCCCAACGAGGCGCCCCGCATCGTCCACGGTGACCCTGACGGCTGGTCGCGGCAGGGCGCGCGCGTCCCCGGCGGCGACGGCGCACTCGACGAGGCGCTCGCCGAGATCGAGCGGCTCGCGGCGCTGCCCTGGGTCAAGGGCGTCGGCGAGACCGGCCTCGACTACTTCCGTACCGGGCCCGAGGGCAAGGACGCCCAGGAGCGCTCCTTCCGGGCCCACATCGAGATCGCCAAGCGCCGGAACAAGGCGCTCGTCATCCACGATCGCGACGCGCACGCCGATGTGCTGCGCATTCTGCGTGAGGAAGGCGCCCCCGAACGGACCGTCTTCCACTGTTATTCCGGCGACGCGGAAATGGCTCAACTCTGCGCGGAATCCGGGTACTTCATGTCCTTCGCGGGAAACATGACCTTCAAGAACGCCCAGCCGCTGCGCGACGCGCTCGCGGTCGCCCCGCTGGAACTCGTTCTGGTGGAAACGGATGCGCCGTTCCTCACGCCGGCGCCGTACCGCGGACGGCCCAATGCGCCGTATCTCATTCCGGTCACAGTGCGCGCCATGGCGGCCGTGCGGGGCATCGGCGAAGACGTGCTGGCCGCGGCGATCGCGGACAACACCGCGCGCGCGTTTGATTACTGAGAGATAACGAATTCCGGCCCTCGGAGGGCGGCCGGAGGTGGCGCGCAGGGTAGTGGCACGACACTGCGTAGTCGAGTTGCTTTGGAGAGTGACCGCCGCTCCGCTAGTGTCCCGGCCCGCACCATCGGACCGGACCCTGGAGCGTCGTGAGCAATTCGCAGGGCAGTCACCGTGCCGCACGCGGCGGCCACCGCACCGAGACCGCCCCGCCCGCACCGGGCGGCGGCCCCTTCGGCCCTGTCGGCCCCTTCGGCCCTGTCGGCGACGACGGTTACGCGCGCGCGTACGCCGACCTCGACACCCGGATCGCCCCGCTTCCCGTACCGGAGCCGCGCTCACCCGACTCGACCGCCGAGGTGCCGCGCGAGGACACGGACGGCGGTGGGCGGGCCGGGGCGCGGCGTGCCGCACGGCGCCGCAGATCGTCGGGGGGCCCGGACCGGCTGCGCCGCCTCATCCCGCAGGCGCTGGTCGTGGCGTTCCTCGCGGGCGGCACCTCCGCGTTCCTGGTCAGCGACAAGGCGGTGAAGCTCACCGTCGACGGTGTACCGCGCACCATGCACACCTTCGCCGACAGCGTCGAGGAACTCCTCGCCGACGAGCATGTGCCGGTCGGCGCGCACGACATCGTGGCGCCGGGCCCGGACGCCGAACTCGCCGGAGGCGACGAGGTGGTGGTGCGTTACGGCCGCCCCGTCCAGCTCACCCTCGACGGGCAGCGCCGCCAGGTGTGGACGACCGCCCGCACCGTCGAGGGCGCCCTGCGCCAGCTCGGGGTGCGCGCCGAGGGCGCCTATCTGTCGGCGTCCCGCTCCTCGGAGATCGGCCGCGCCGGCCTCGCCCTGGACGTACGCACCGAACGCTCGATGACCTTCCTCGCGGACGGCCGCGCACACACCCTGCGCACCAACGCGGCGACCGTCGCCGAGGCGCTGGACGAGGCCGGCATCGCGCTCCAGGGCCAGGACACCACCTCCGTCGCGCCCTCGTCCTTCCCGCGCGACGGGCAGACAGTGACCGTGATGCGGATCAGCGGCACCAAGGAGGTGCGCGAGGAGCCCATCCCGTACAAGGTCGAGCGGACGAAGGACGCCACGCTCTTCGCGGGCACGCAGGTCGTGGCCCGGCAGGGACAACCCGGGGTGCGCCGGGTCACGTACGCGCTGCGGACCGTCAACGGCGTCCGGCAGAGGCCGAGGAAGATCGCCGAAGAGATCGTGCGGCGGCCCGTCACCCAGCAGATCAAGATCGGCACCAAGGCGCTGCCGTCCTCGGTGGGCGGCGCCGACCACCTCAACTGGAGCGGCCTGGCCCACTGCGAGTCCGGCGGCCGCCCCAGCGCGCTCGACCCGTCGGGTACGTACGGCGGGCTCTACCAGTTCGACCCGGGCACCTGGCACGCGCTCGGCGGCAGCGGGCGGGCCGAGCAGGCGCCGGCCGGGGAGCAGACGTACCGGGCGAAGAGGCTCTTCGTGAAGCGGGGGGCGAGTCCGTGGCCGCACTGCGGCCGTAGGCTGTATCGGTGAGCACCACTGAGCCCGACGCACTCCTTACCCCCGCCGACGTCCGTGAACTGGCCGCAGCGCTTGGCGTACGCCCCACCAAGCAGCGCGGTCAGAACTTCGTCATCGACGCCAACACGGTCCGCCGGATCGTCCGGACCGCCGAGGTCCGCCCCGACGACGTGGCGGTGGAGGTGGGGCCGGGTCTCGGCTCGCTGACCCTGGCGCTCCTGGAGGCGGCGGACCGGGTCGTGGCGGTCGAGATCGACGACGTACTGGCGGCGGCGCTCCCCGCGACGATCGAGGCGCGCATGCCGTCCCGCGCGGACCGCTTCTCCCTCGTCCACTCCGACGCGATGCTGGTCGAGGAGCTCCCGGGCCCGCCGCCCACCGCCCTGGTGGCGAACCTCCCGTACAACGTGGCGGTGCCGGTCCTGCTGCACATGCTGAGCCGCTTCCCGAGCATCGAGCGCACCCTGGTCATGGTCCAGGCGGAGGTCGCCGACCGGCTCGCGGCGAAGCCCGGCAACAAGGTGTACGGGGTGCCGTCGGTCAAGGCGAACTGGTACGCCGACGTGAAGCGGGCGGGGTCGATCGGCCGCAACGTGTTCTGGCCCGCGCCGAACGTCGACTCGGGCCTGGTCTCGCTGGTACGCCGCGAGGCCCCCGTGGCGACGACGGCCTCACGGACCGAGGTCTTCGCGGTGGTCGACGCGGCGTTCGCCCAGCGCCGCAAGACCCTGCGGGCCGCGCTGTCCGGCTGGGCGGGCTCGCCCGCGGCGGCGGAGGCGGCGCTGGTGGCGGCGGGAGTCTCTCCGCAGGCCCGGGGCGAGGCACTGACGGTCGAGGAATTCGCCGCGATCGCCGAGCACCGCCCGGCCTGACCGGGCCTCGTACGCGCGCGGTGCCGGTGCGTGCCGGTGCGACCGGCTCTGCGCTAACGCGCCGGGCTCGAAGGGGTTAGGAGATCGTTGGCGGCGCCTGAAATGCTCATGCGCTCCCTCCTGGAGTCCCCGCCAACGCCTTTGCCGACGGTCGTGCTTCACCGGCCGGGCACCGGGGCCGCAGCCCACGAGAGGTTCCGATGCGCGCCGACGAGAACGCCCAGTCCACCGAGAGCAGGAGTGCTGCCCGCTCCACCGTCGCGGGGCCCCCACGGAGCGCCGACCTCGGCGGCGGTCTCCTCGCCCTGCACAGCAGCGCGGGCAACGCCGCCGTCGTCCAGCTGCTCCGGGCCGCCGGCCACCCCTGGGCGCAGGAACGGCACCAGCACGGAGCGGGTTGCGGCCACCAACAGGCAGGCGCACGGCCTCCGGTGCAGCGCTCGGCCGTACACGACGTCCTGAGCACCAGCGGGCGCCCGCTGGACGACGCGACCCGTACCGGCATGGAGAGCCGATTCGGCGAGGACTTCTCCGGCGTCCGCATCCACAACGATGCCGCGGCGAAGGCGTCCGCCGCCGAAGTCGGTGCCCGCGCCTACACCAGCGGCCATCACGTCGTGATCGGCGAGGACGGAGGGGACCAGCACACGCTGGCACACGAGTTGACCCACGTCATCCAGCAGCGCCGGGGGCCCGTCGCCGGCACCGATGACGGCGCCGGGCACAAGGTCTCCGATCCCTCCGACCGGTTCGAGCGCGAGGCCGAGGCCCATGCCCACCGGGTCATGTCGGGGCCCGTTCCGCACCAGCAGGAGCAGCGGCCGGTGCACAGCGGGCCCCGGGCCGCGGTGGAGGCCGGCACGGTGCAGCGTGCGCTCACGATCAACGGCGAGAGCGTGTCCGGGAACTTCGCGACCGACACGGCGAACCAGAACGCCGCGGACAAGAAGCAATGGGTGGACCGGACAGTCGTCCGGGTCCAGGACGAGATCGTGCGGAATCACTCCGCCTTCGCCCCGGCGGAAGTGCAGGAGATCAACGCCCATTGGCCCGCCCTGGAGGAGCAGTTGCGCAAGCTGATCGTCTCCCCCGTGGGAGAGAAGGGGCTCAACCATGTGCTCGGCCGCATAGTCGGCAGGAACGAGCAGTTCGGTGCGAAGAACCGTGACGTCCAGGTGAACGACGTCGTCGAGCTGGCGCGCGGGCTGATGGGCTGGGTCCTGGCCAAGGGCAATCGGCACGAGGAGAAGGAACAGGCGAAGTTCGTCCAAGGACAGGACCCGGCGGCCCCGGGTTCGGGGATCGACATCCATCTCAACTCCCTGCTCACCAAGATGAGCACGAAGATCGACGCGTACAAGTCGACGATTCCGCCCGCCGATGCGGCGGTGATGGAGCAGGAACTGACCACGGGGCTGGCTCACTTGGACTCACAGCCGATCGTCGTCAACCCGCAGACCGGCCAACCGGAGCGCGATCCGAAGAAGGCGGGTAAGCCGGTCGGCGCCTATCTGCACTACTTCAAGTCCCGTGGCAGCGGCGGCCATCTGCAAGCGGGCTCTCTGCTCGCCACCACGGTGATGGAGCGCGGCGGCATGCAGTCTGTGCTGCGCAACCCGGCGCAGTTCACGTTCCGGGACAAGATGATGGCCCTCCACGACCTGATGGAGTACTTCGGCGAGGCCCGGCACTTCCCCCAGACCATGGGGACCCAGAAGTTCCCGGAGTTCAATCTGCAGGCCCAGGACACCCTCAGCACCTCCGGCTTCGATGCGCAGGGCGGCCGGGTGACGACGACGAGCCGTGGACAGAACCCGGTGCGCAAGCCGGACGGGACGACGAAGGAGCATCCCTCCACCCGCAACGAGAACGACCCGACGACCCGACTCGCCCGCAGCCACCAGCGTCCGGTCTGGGCCGGTCAGTCCTTCACGGCCGCCAGGATGTTCCGCACGGCTGCCGGGAGCGGCGCGTCCCACCAGGAACTCGCCGCCGTGGCCTGGGGCATCTTCTCCTTCTGGCGCCTCGACTTCGACCACACCACGGCATTCGCCTACCACACGCTGCACGAAGTCATGGACATCGCGCAGAACTTCGGGGTCCCCTACGACATCCAGGATCCCTACGCCGGCCTCGGCACGCTCGGTGACCGCGACCTGAACGGATCGCTCCTCACCCTGGCGGCCCGACTGACGGAGGCCCAGGCCAACGTGGACCAGGGTGTGGCCGCCTTCGAGCAGCTGCGTCAGGACCCGGCCCGCACGACGATGCAGACGGACCAGGAAGACGCGGCGCTCGATGCGATGGTCGTCATCAAGACCGGGATCGACACGCTCATGAACGAGGTGAACCAGCTGTCCGCGGCCGTCGGCCAGTGGAGCACCCTCGACGCACAGGGGCAGCGGCAGCTGACCCAGCGGGCGGAGACCACGCTGCGCACCGTCTCCGCCGGCATGGCCGGGCTGCTCGGCACCTATGTGCCCCCGCCCACCACGTAAGGCCCGAAAGACACGGCGGGGTTGGCGGTGTGCGGAGCGGATGCTCGGGCTCCACAACCCGTGGTGCCCCACGGGATTCGGCCGCCCACCGCCGGGAACCCGCACCGCTGCAACGCCGCTGATCCAAGGCGCCTTTCAGGGAGCTCTGCATCATGACGTACAGCTCAGCGATAGCAAGCTCCTACAAGGGAGTGCCGTCAGGAGGACCGAGCCTTGTGCTGGTGGTAGTGATCGTCGGCGTTCTCGCTGTCGCAGCCGCGATAGCGCACGTCAGGCGCAAGTAGCGCCATCGTTGGTTTTCTCGCCGCTCTGGCCGTCATCGTCATCGTTTCGGTGCGGAACAGAAGATGGCCGACCATCATGGAGTCGGCGGGAGATGTTGGAGACGCGCTCTCCTCTACGCCCTGACGGGTGCCGCCCCCGGGGCGCTCTTCGGTCTGGCCTTCGGCTACATAGGAGCCCCCTGGCAAGGAGCGCTTGTGCTGGGTGTCATCGGCGGCTTGGTCGGGGGTGTGGCTCAGCCGCCGCTCGCCCGCGCAGTGACGAAAGCCGTATACGAAAAGCACAAGCCTCGGTCCGGGAAGCGTGGGGATACATGAATGACGTGGTCTGCATCCTGATGGTGGGGGCTGCCATGCTGATCGGGAGCTTTGTGATCGGAAAGCGGCGGGACAAAGGCAAGTAACCAGGGGCGCGGGGAACCGCGCGCAACGCGAGCACGGTCCGCATATCAAACGGGCTGCGCGCACAACGGACTCGTACGTCATCACGTGGGCGGTCCTCCTGGCGGCCAACCGGTTCTCCCGGTGCGAACAGGCGAAGGCCCGGCCGGGCGGACGTTCCCGAGTCCGAGCGGCCCCCACGGGCTCTGTGCACCCCCGGAGGGTCTCGGGGAGGGGCGGGGTGGGGGAAAATGGCCCCGTGAGCACCCCCCGCACCGTCACCGTCCGCGTCCCCGCCAAGGTCAACGCCCAGCTCGGCGTGGGCCCCGCCCGGGCCGACGGGTTTCACGACCTCGCCAACGTCTTCCTCGCCGTCGGCCTCTACGACACCGTCACCGTGACCCCCGCCGACACCCTCCGCGTCACCTGTTCAGGGCCGGACGCCGGCCAGGTCCCGCTCGACCGGACCAACCTCGCCGCCCGCGCCGCCGAGCTCCTCGCCGCGCGCCACGGCATCGAGCCCGACGTCCACATCCACATCGACAAGGACATCCCCGTCGCGGGCGGCATGGCCGGCGGCAGCGCGGACGGCGCCGGCGCGCTCCTTGCCTGCGACGCGCTCTGGGGTACGAACGCCTCCCGCACCGAACTCCTGGACATCTGCGCCGAGTTGGGCAGCGACGTCCCCTTCAGCCTCGTCGGCGGCGCAGCCCTCGGCACCGGACGCGGCGAGAAGCTGGCCACCCTCGATGTCGGCGGCGCCTTCCACTGGGTCTTCGCCGTCGCCGACGGCGGGCTCTCCACCCCGGCCGTCTACCGCGAGTTCGACCGCCTCACCCCGGACGCCCCCGACCCCGTCGCCTCACCCGCACTGCTCGACGCCCTGCGTACCGGCGACACCAAGGCCCTCGCGGGCGCCCTCACCAACGACCTCCAGGCTGCCGCGCTCTCCCTGCGCCCCACCCTCGCGGACACCCTCGCGGCGGGTACGGCAGCGGGCGCCCTGGCCGCCTTGGTCTCCGGCTCCGGCCCCACCACGGCGTTCCTGTGCGCCGACGCGGAGGGCGCCGAGACCGTCGCCGCCGCCCTCACGACGTCCGGCACGTGCCGCACGGCGCGGACCGCCTCGTCACCGGCGGACGGGGCGACGGTCGTGGCGTCGGCCTGAGTTCAGAGCTCGCGGACGGCGCCGAGGTCGATCTCGATGGCATAGGGCTTGCCGACCTTGAGCTGGTCGCGCTGCATGCCCATGTGTACGTACGACTTCGTGAGCGGGTCGAGTTCGTACACATGGACCAGAGGCTCGCCGCCGTCGCCGCCCCGTTCGACGCGCCAGAAGTTCGGGATCCCCGCCGCCGCGTACTTCTGAGGCTTGGTGGTGCGGTCCCGGGACTCCGAGTCAGGAGACACGACCTCGACGGCCAGCAGCACGTCGTGGGCGCGATAGCGTGTCTGATCCGGTCCTACGACCGACTCTGCCGTGACGACGATGATGTCGGGCTCCGGCGCGTTGCGGTTGTCGAGGACGACAGTCATCTCCCGCTTGATCTTGAGTGCGGCAGGCAGATCGCGACGCAGGCCGCTCACCAACACATCCAGCACATCGGTGTGAAAATTGCGCTGCGGACTCACGAAGATCAGGCTCCCGTCGATCAACTCGGTGTGAGACGGGAGATCGGGCAGCGTGGACAGGTCGTCCACGGTGTAGCCGTCCTCGGGCGGCACAGGCCACTGGTGGCGGTGCTCGATGGACTCGGCGGTCATGGTTCCTCCCATGGGCGGGATTCTTCGGCCTGCCCGACCACGGTAGCCGCCGGTTTCCGATCGCGTCACTACGAAGGGTGACGTGGCCGTGTCCCGTTCGACGGGCGTTCCTGTCCGCCCGCCCCACGCCCTCGCCCGCCCCCTACTTCCCACTCGCGCTCAGCGCCACCAGCCCCTTCGTCGTCGTGCCGTACACCCGGCCGCCCCCGGCCCAGACCGGCGTCAGGGTGCCGATCACGCTGCCGCCGAGCTCGTACCTCCAGCGCGGCCTGCCGTCCTTGGCGTCAAGTGCCCACAGCATGGGGCCCGTTGTCACGTACACCGTGTCGTCGGCGTACTCGATGCCCACGTTCACGCCCGCCGTCATGGGCAGCGACCCCGCCCACCGCACCGACCCGCTGCCCGCGTCGAAGGCGTACACGAACGCATGGAGCTTGTAGTCGGGGGCGGCGCCGTAGACCGTGCGGCCGTCCGGTGAGGTCACCACGGACTGGAAGGGGACCGCGGGGGACTTCCACGCGATCTGGCCGGTGTCCGGGTCCAGGACGTACAGCCGGTCCGACAGGTAGAGGAACCGGCCCGCCGCCGAGCTGTGCCGGCCGTCGCGCCACGGGGCGAGGCTGCCTTCGGTCATGACCGAGGCCTTGGCGTCCCCGTCGCCGGGTGAGGGCTGGTCCCACACCGCTTTTCCCCGCGCGGTGGTGTCGAGGCCCGCCATGGTGCGCGCGCTGCCGTCCGTGTTGCTGCTCGCCCACAGCAGCCGTTTGCCGGACGAGGGGACGTACAGCTTGCCCTGGCCGTACGAGGTGTCCGTGATGAGGGTGCGCCAGCGGATCGACCGGGTCGCGGGGTCCACGGCCCACAGGGCCAATCCCGACTTGATGGTGAGGGGCGACTTGGGGTCGTCCGGCGTCGCGACCGTCGCCGACGTCTGGCCGGTGACGTACAGCAGGCCGTCGAGGACGCCGACCAGCGCCATCGAGAACATCAGCTTGTCCGGCGACGGGACGGTCCACGCGATCTTGCCGGTGGCGAGGGACACGGCCCGCAGCTCGTAGCGGAGCGCGCCCTCGCCGGTCGCGGCGGCCGTGAACAGCAGCCCGTCCGCGATCGCGGCGGGGGCGCCCGTCAGGTTGGGGCCCGGCTGGGCCGACGCGTTGTCCAGCGGTCCCCACGCGCGGCGGCCTGCCCCGTCGAAGGCCGACAGGTGTTTGCCGCCGATCGCGACGACCGTCCCGCCCGCCCCGGCACCCCCGCCCGCACCTGCGGCCCCGCCGGCGCCGACGATTTGGGTGAGCGGTTCGGTGACGGGGGCCGACCACAGCTCCTTCGCCAGGACGGCCGTGTCCAGCGGGCGCAAGGGGTCGGTCACCGACGGCGAGGCGGACCCGGAGGACTTCGCGCCGCCCGACGCCTTCGACGAGCCGCCGCCCAGCCACAGGCCGAGGCCCACCCCGCCACCCGCGAGCGCCACCGCGCCACCGGTCAGGCCGAGCACCAGGGCGCGGCGGCCGGGGCCGGAGGCGGGCGTCGTCGCGGGCGGTCCGACCGCAGGGGGCTGCGCAGGAGGCGCGGGCAGCGGCGGCGTCCCCGGCGCCGCGTACGGGGTGAGGACCGCCGCCGCTTCCTCGATCGCGGCGGTCACCGCGGGCGGCAGCCACGCCCCGGCCATCGGCGGCGGCCCGCCGCGCTCCACGAACGCCACGAGCTGGCGCGGTGTCGGCCGGTCGGCGGGGTCCTTCGCCAGGCACGCCGCCACCATCAGCCGCAGATCGTCCGGCACCGCCGACAGGTCCGGTTCGTCGCGCACCACCCGCCGCAGTACCTCCGACACATCGCCGCCCCCGCCGAAGGGCCCTGAGCCGCGTGCGGCGAACGCGAGGGTCGCGCCCAGCGAGAACACGTCGCTCGCCGGGCTCAGCGGGCGCGCCATGGCCTGCTCGGGCGACATGTACTCCGGCGTGCCGAGCACCATGCCCGTCGCGGTCAGCGCCGTGCCGTCGGCGGCCCGCGCGATGCCGAAGTCGATGACGTACGGCCCGTCGAGGGCGAGCAGGACGTTGCCCGGCTTGAGATCGCGGTGCGTGAGACCGGCGGCGTGGATCGCGGCCAGCGACTCGGCGACCCCCGCCGTCAGGGCACGCAGCGTGCCCGGCGGCAGCGGGCCACCGGCCGCCACGGCCTCGCCCAACGAGGCACCCGGCACGAACGCCGTTGCCAGCCAGGGAACTTGAGCGTCGGGGTCCGCGTCGACGACCGGTGCCGTGAAGGCGCCCGACACCGCCCTGGCCGCCGCCACCTCCACCCGGAAGCGGTCCCGGAACCCGGTGTCACCGGCCAGTTCGGGGCGGATGACCTTCACCGCGACCGTGCGTCCGCCCGCCGACCGCCCCAGGTACACCGCGCCCATGCCGCCCGCGCCGAGCCGTCCGAGCAGGGTGTACGGGCCGATCCGCGGCGGGTCGGAAGGCTCCAACTGCTCCATGGTCAGGCTCCGTTCGCGTGCAGCGCGGCGACCGTCGTGCCGGCCGTGTCGGATACGCACAGACGGCCGTCGCCGGCGGCCCAGGCGAGGTTCACGGGGTCGGTGCCCTCCATGCCGGTGTACTTCCAGCGGGGTGTGCCGTCGGCCGGGTCGAAGGCCCACAGCACCGCACCGGAGTCCATCCGGTACACGGTCTTGTCGGCGTACAGGAGCCGGGCGCGGACGACGGTGGACTTCGCGTCCTCGGGCGGCAGCAGCGCCGTCCACCGCTTCATGCCGCTCGCGCTGTCCAGGGCCGCCAGCGAGTGCCGGCCGTCACCGTCGCGCAGCAGGGCGTACAGGACGCTGCCGTCCGGGTCGGCCGCGACGGCACCGCCCCGCAGGGCCGCGCCCTCCACTCCCGGCAGGCTCCACACCTTGTTGCCCGTCGCCGGGTCGAGGACCGTCAGTGTGCCGGAGGTGTCGACGACCACGGCGTACCGGCCCACCGCGCCGACCGCGAGGCTCTGCACGCTCTGTTTCCACGCCTCGGCGCCCTTGGCGTCGAGCCCGGTGAGGTGTCCGGTGTCGCCGATCAGTAGCCCGTCGCCGCCCGGCGGCAGCGCGAAGTTCTCCAGGAGCGGCTCACCGCCGTGAAACCAGGCGGTCTTGCGTGAGGCGAGGTCCAGCGCCCAGATGCCGTAGCCGGTGGGCCGCGTCGCCTCGCCCTGCATGACCGCCACATAGGCCCTGCCGTCGCGGATGCCGGGCAGGAACATGGCGCCCCCGTTCGGCGGGGTGTCGAGGGTCGCCACCGACGCATCCTTGCCGTCGGCCAGCCCCGCCCCGAGCACGGTGCTGTGGAGGTTCAGGTTCGCGGTCGTCGGCATCGCTTGACCGGCGACGTACAGGCGGGGCCCGTCCACTGCCGCGATGGTCTTGGGCGTGGGCCCCTGCACGGAGAACACCACACCGTGATCGGCGCCCTTCACCGTCCACGCCGTCCTGCCCCGGTCGTCGAGCCCCCAGATCTGCTCCAGGGACACGCAGGCCACCACCCCGCCCGCCGAGACCACCTGCGGACAGGTCGCGGGCTGCTCTGCCAGGCGAGCCTGGCCTCCGTGACATCGTCGCCCGACGGGCGGACGCGGGCACCGGCCGGACGGCCCGACGCCCCCGCGCCCGACGCCCCCGCGCCCGACGCCCCCGCGCCCGACGCCCCCGCGCCCGACGCCCCGCCACCATCCCCGTGCAGCGCGACCGCCGTACCGATCCCGGCCGCCGCGACCGCCCCGGCCGCGAGGCCGAGTATCAGGTTCCGCCGGCCGGGCCCCCGCACGGGCGGACCGCCGCCGAGCACCTCCGTCGCCGGGTCGAGGAGCTTCGTGGGCGCGGGCTGCGGAAGCGCGGTCAGGACGGCCCGTAGGGCGAGGACGTCCGCCGCGACCGGTCCGGGAAGCCAGTGGTCGCGCGGTGCGGCCCGGTCCTCCTGTTCGATGTACGCGACGACCTCGCGCGCGGTGGGCCGTTCGGCCGGGTCCTTGGCCAGGCAGCGCGCGATCAACGGGCGTAATTCCGGCGGGAGTCCGGTGAGGTCCGGCTCGGTGTGCACGACCCGGAACAGCACCCCGGCCGCCGCGCCCCCGTCGCCGAACGGGCTGCGGCCGCCCGCCGCGAACGCGACCGTCGACCCCAGCGAGAACAGATCGCTCGCCGGGGTGAGCGACTGCCCCGTCGCCTGCTCCGGCGACATGTACGGCGCCGAACCGATGACCGCGCCGGTCGACGTCAGCGCCGTGCCGTCGGTGGCCCGCGCGATGCCGAAGTCGATGACGCGCGGCCCGTCCAGGGCGAGCAGCACGTTGCCCGGCTTCAGGTCGCGGTGGATCAGCCGGGCGCCGTGCACCGCACCGAGCGCCTCGGCGAGCCCCGCCGTCAGCATGCGCAGGGCGTCCTTCGGCAGCGGCCCGTGCGCGGCGACCGCCTCGTGCAGCGAGACCCCGACGACGAACGCGGTCGCCATCCAGGGCACGGCGGCGTCCGTGTCGGCGTCCAGGACGGGCGCGGTGAACGCGCCCGACACCCTCCGCGCCGCCGCGACCTCGCGCCGGAACCGGTCCCGGAACCCGGCATCGCTCGCGAGCTCGGGCCGCACCACCTTCACCGCGACGGTACGACCCCCGGCCGAGCGCCCCAGGTACACCGCACCCATCCCGCCGGCACCCAGCCGCCCCGCCAGCACGTACGGCCCGATCCTGCGCGGGTCCGCGTCGCCCAGAAGCTGCATCGGTCACACCCTCCCCCTGGATCAACTCAGGTTAGGGGAAGGGAGATTGAGGAACGAGTGCTTCAGCCCCGATGCTCGGCGACGAACGCGGACCACGCTTCGCTGGAGAGGGCGAGGTGGGGCCGGGCGGTGTCCTTCGAGTCGCGCACGTGCACGGTGGTCGGGCAGACGGCCACCTCGATGCAGCTATCGCCTTCGGTGCCGCTGTAGCTGGATTTGCTCCAGCCGAGGGCTACTTCGACGCAGTTGTCGCCTTGGCCACTGCTGTAGCTCGACTTGTGCCAGGCGAGGGCGACTTCGATGCAGTTGTCGCCCTCGGTTCCGCTGTAACTGGACTTGAACCAGGCGAGTTCGGTGCTCATACAGCTCCTCGGATTCGCTCCAACAGGGCCCGTGACTTAGCTGGGTTGAGGGCCTGCGAGCGCAGTGTGTCATACCGCTGCTGAAGGGGGGCCACCTCTTTCAGGTCGCTGATCAGGCGCCCGATCTTTTGCCCCTCGGAGTAGGCATACCGCTTCCCGTCCGGGCCCTCCAGCAGCGCGACCGGCCCATCCAGGCAAGCGTGGAACTCACATCCCAGCGGCATGATTTGGAGGCTCATGTTGCGCGGCTCGGTGCTCGCCAGCACGTGGTCCAGCATGTTTCGCGTCACGTCCACTCCGCCTAGGCGTTCACGGAACACGGCTTCGGCCACGATGAAGCTAAATGGCACGGTCGGGCGCTCCCGCAGGAGCTGCTGGCGCTCCATCCGGGCGTTGAGCTGATCCGTCACCTGCTTGTCGGTGCGAGGCGGTACCGCGTTCTCGAACAAGGTGCGCGCATACGCCTCCGACTGGAGCAGCCCCGGCACCATCCGGCACTCGTACGTGCACAGGCTTACCGCCGTACGCTCACGCCGCGCCCACTCCCGAAACCACGCCGCCAACCCCGGCTGCCGCGTCAGATGCCCGTACGCCCGCCGGAGCGCCCCCGTATTGCCAAGGGCAACCTCCGCCCGCTCCACGAACTCCTCGTCCGGCATGCGGCGGCCCAACTCCACGGATTCCACCGTGTGTTTGGAGAAGCGGACCAGGGTCGCGAACGCGTCGCGCGTGAGGCCGGCGTGTTCGCGCAGGCCCTGGACGAACGCCCCGAACGTCTTGAGGCTGTCGGACGGCACGGGCTCGCCCGCACCCGCACCCTCACCCGCGCCGCCCCCGCCTCGTTCGCCGTCGTCGGTCATGTGCCGCCACCTTCCGGTGAGTTGATCTCCCCGCTCAACTCACCCAGGGTGACGGCTCGCGACCGTACCGTCCACCCTCCGTGTCCGTACGCTCGCGCAGCGTACGGACGGGTGGCTCCCGCTAACGCCGCCGATTGCGGAGGGTTAGGGAAGCGTTGGCGCCGCCCGGGACGCTCGTGGGATGCACGCCAACGACCCGGCCCAGAACTTCGACGGCAAGAAGCCCGCGCGCTCCGCAGCGAAGGCCCCCACCCGTGGCGGAGGGCTTCCCGCCCAGCTGCTCGCGCTCCAGGGCAGTGCGGGCAACGCCGCCGTCGTCCAGATGCTCCGCTCGGCCGGGCACCCCTGGGTCCAGGAGCGGCATCAGCACGGAGCCGGGTGCGGCCACCAGCAGACCGAGCGGGCGGCGGCGCAACCTGCTGCTGTGCAGCGTTCCGCCGTGCACGACGTCCTGGGTACCGGTGGGCGTCCGCTGGACGACGCGACCCGTACGGACATGGAGGGCCGGCTCGGCGCGGACTTCTCCGACGTGCGCATCCACAACGACAGCGCCGCCAAGGCATCGGCCGCCGAGGTCGGCGCCCGGGCCTACACCTCGGGCAACCACGTCGTCATCGGCGACGGCGGCTCCGACAAGCACACGCTCGCGCACGAGCTCACCCACGTCATCCAGCAGCGCCAGGGGCCGGTCGCGGGTACCGACAACGGGTCGGGGCTCAAGGTCAGCGATCCGTCCGACCGGTTCGAGCGCGAGGCGGAGACCAACGCCACCCGGGTCATGTCAGGGCCGGGCGGGGAGACCGTACAGCGGGCGCGGACGGAAGGGTCCGCTCATGACGCGGGAACGGTGCAGCGCGCACCCAACAAGAAGAAGGACAACGGGGAGGGCTCCTCGGGCGGCGGCGGGGGCGGAAAGCGCCAGGGAGACCACGTCTTCAACTCGCTCGACTCGACGGCCGACACCATCGCCGCCGGACTCGAAGGCGCGTGGGCCGGCTTTCGCGCCGGCATCGACACGGACACCCAGCGGGCCGTGCAGCGGTCCCCCGAGTTGTTGGCGCGGTGGAACGTCCTCAATGCGGCCCGCAAGGACGCCATCAGCGCCCTGGGGACGGCCGCGCGTGCGGCCGGCGCGCTCGGTCACCCGGGCAAGGCATCGCCGTTCTCCTCCTACAGCGCGACCCTTCCCGAGCACTCGACCTCGGGGAGCGACGCCAATTCGACTGAATACGGTGCCTTCTGCACAGCCCTGGAGGCTTTGGCCACCAACTCCGCCGCAGAAGACTGGACGATTCCCCAGGCCATGAGTGACGCGGCCACCGCGACCGAGTGGCCGGCCTACCTCGGCCAGCGCATATACGACGCCGATGCCGCACGGAAGGTGAAGGACCTGCGCCTCGGGTCCCGCGCCGACAGGACGGGCTTCGATACCTGGCTGGTGGCGGCCAAGACCGCGTACCTGGCCCTGTTCGCCGCCATCATCGCCGCCATGCGGGCCACCCGCGCGGCCGTCGAATGGCTGCGCCAGCAGAATCAGGCCGCGCAGGGCGGGCCCACAGTGGACGCCGCCTAGCCAGGGCATGTCCGGCGGACCACGCCGCGCGGACGGGGACTCTCCGGCTGCGGACCACGCCGCGCGGACGGGACTCTCCGGCTGCGGACGGGACTCTCCGGCCGGGGAAGGCCGGTGGGGCAGAGGCGTCAGCGCAGGCGGTCCGGTGCGGGGAAGCGCGTGATCTGTTGGTCCAGCCAGGTGTAGGTCTCCAGACGGGACAGGTAACCGGCATGGGCGAAGACCAGCAACCCGCCGATGGGCTGCCCGTCGGCATCGACGACTTCGGCCTCGGCGACGACGGGACCACCGGCGACGGGGGCGGCGGGTGTGAGGGCCTCGTCCAGGCCGAGGTCGATGCTGGCGCAGGAGCACGTGCAGTGCCCGGTCACCCGCAGGTGCGGGATCTGTGCCCGCAGGCCGCGGTGAACAGGGTCGTCGCCCGTGAGGAGTGCCTCAAGGAGCTCGATCGCTTCCGCGGATACTCGATCACCGGTCGTGCTGCCTTCCATGGCGTGACCTGATCATCCGGCCAGTTCGAACGTCAAACCGGTTGTCCGGCACGACCCGGCGCCCTGGGGCACGGGCTCCGCCGGACACAACCCGGCCGCAGGCCCGGGCCTTGATCATCCACCGTGCGCCGTCCGGCCGCGCAGCGGCGACTACTCTGGATGACGATCCATCCCCGCGCTCAGGAGTGAAATGGCCGTCAACCTGGTCAATGTCGAGGCAGTCAGCAAGGTGTACGGGACCCGTGCCCTGCTCGACGGCGTTTCCCTCGGCGTCTCCGAAGGGGACCGGATCGGGGTCGTCGGGCGCAACGGCGACGGCAAGACCACCCTGATCCGGATGCTCGCGCAGCTGGAGGAGCCGGACACCGGCCGGGTCACGCACGTGGGCGGGCTGCGGCTCGGCGTGCTCACCCAGCACGATTCGCTCGACCCCACCGCCACCGTCCGGCACGAGGTCATCGGTGACCTCGCCGACCACGAGTGGGCGGGCAACGCCAAGATCCGCGACGTACTGACCGGCCTGTTCGGCGGGCTCGACCTGCCCGGATTCGCGCAGGGCCTCGACACCGTCATCGCGCCGCTGTCCGGCGGCGAGCGCCGCCGCATCGCGCTCGCCAAGCTGCTCATCGGCGAGCCCGACCTGATCGTGCTCGACGAGCCCACCAACCACCTCGACGTCGAGGGCATCAGCTGGCTGGCCCGCCACCTCCAGGCCCGGCGCTCGGCCCTGGTCTGCGTCACCCACGACCGCTGGTTCCTCGACCAGGTCTGCACCCGCATGTGGGACGTGCAGCGCGGCTCGGTCTTCGAGTACGAGGGCGGCTACTCCGACTACGTCTTCGCCCGCGC
Organism: Streptomyces sp. NPDC048361; assembly: GCF_040651795.1. Lineage (NCBI taxonomy): Bacteria > Bacillati > Actinomycetota > Actinomycetes > Kitasatosporales > Streptomycetaceae > Streptomyces > Streptomyces sp. NPDC048361. The sequence continues at coordinate 23,530 of NZ_JBEZKW010000047.1, read as the reverse complement.
CGAGCGCGACCGCATCGCCGCCACCGAAGAGGTCAAGCGGCAGAACCTGATGCGCAAGGAGCTGGCCTGGCTGCGCCGCGGCGCCCCGGCCCGCACCTCCAAGCCGCGCTACCGCATCGAGGCGGCCAACGAGCTGATCGCCGATGTGCCGCCGCCGCGCGACACCAGCGAGCTGATGAAGTTCGCCAACGCCCGGCTCGGCAAGACCGTCTTCGAGCTGGAGGACGTGACCGTACAGGCCGGTGAGAAGCTGCTGCTCAAGCACCTCACCTGGCAGCTCGGCCCCGGCGACCGCATCGGCTTGGTCGGGGTGAACGGCGCGGGCAAGACGTCGCTGCTCCGCGCGCTCACCGAGGCCTGGCGCACCCAGGGCGAGGCGCAGCCCGTCGCGGGCAAGGTCGTCGTCGGCAAGACCGTGCGGCTCGCCTACCTCTCCCAGGACGTCGCCGAACTCCCGCCCACGCTGCGGGTGTTGGAGGCCGTTCAGCAGATCCGCGACCGGGTCGACCTCGGCAAGGGCCGTGAGATGACGGCCGGGCAGCTCTGTGAGCAGTTCGGTTTCTCCAAGGAGAAGCAGTGGACGCCGGTCGGTGACCTGTCGGGTGGTGAGCGGCGGCGGCTCCAGCTCCTTCGCCTCCTCATGGACGAGCCCAACGTGCTCTTCCTCGACGAGCCCACCAACGACCTCGACATCGAGACGCTGACCCAGCTCGAAGACCTCCTCGACGGCTGGCCCGGCTCCATGGTCGTCATCTCCCACGACCGGTTCTTCATCGAGCGCACCACCGACCATGTGTGGGCGCTGCTCGGCGACGCCACGCTGCGGATGCTGCCGCGCGGTATCGACGAGTACCTGGAGCGCAGGCAGCGGATGATCGAGTCCGCGCCGGCCCCGGCCGCGGCCCCCGCCACCAAGGCGGCGCCCGCCGTCTCCGCGCAGGACGCACGGGCCGCGAAGAAGGAGCTCCAGAAGGTGGAGCGGCAGCTCAACAAGATCTCCGACCGCGAGACCAGTCTGCATGCGCAAATCGCCGATAACGCCACGGACTTCGGGAAGGTGGCGAAGCTCGACGCCGAGCTGCGCGAACTGATCGTCGAGCGCGACGAGTTGGAGATGCGCTGGCTGGAACTGGCCGAAGAGGCCTGAGGCACACGCGTACGGATGCCCTGCGGCCGAAGAGGCCTGAGGCACACCGGTACGGACGTCCTGCGGGGCTTGCGTAGAGACGGCGTACAGAGTCCATAACGGCGGTATCACGGGCCGGTTCTCCCTTGGGAACAGGGGTGGACCGGCCCGTGGTCCGTGCGACTTCGGGTGATAGAAAGTAGCTCCGTTCGACTGACGTAAAGACGCAAAGACGCAAATTCGGGGGTATCTCGCTGTGACCCAGCCGCCCAATTACCAGCCACCGCAGGGGGGCTTCGGGGCACCGCAGGACAAGCCTCAGGGGCCCCCTGCCCAGCCTCAGGGACCGCCGCCCCAGCCGCCGCGGATGCCGGCCGCGCCGCCCGCGCAGCCGCCGCACATGCCGCCGGCCCCGCCGACCGCGCCGGGGCCCGGCTACGGCTCCGCGCAGACGCCTCCGGCGCAGCCCGGTTACGGCTACCCGCAGGCGGCCCCGGGCCAGCCCGGTTACGGCTATCCGCAGGCGGCCCCGGGCCAGCCGGGCTACGGCTACCCGCAGACGGCACCGGGCGCGCAGGGAAACCCCTATGCCCAGCCCCAGCAGGGCGGTTACGGCTACCCGGGCCAGCCGCAGTACCCGGGCGCGCCGATGCCGCCGCAGGGCGGTGGCAAGAACCCGTTCAAGGGCAAACCGGCGATGATCGTGGCCGCGGCGGTCGCGGGACTCCTCGTCATCGGCGGCGGCGTGTACCTCGCGACGAGCGGCGGCGGTGACGACAAGAAGCCCCTCGCCGACACGAGCCACAGCGCGGCGCCGAGCGGCTCGCCCTCGGTCGACCAGGGCAACGGCAAGGGTGACGGGCGCAGCGGCGGCAGCGACGACGTCAACTCCGCGGCCAAGGCCGGTGACGCGCGGGTCTGGATGCACGAGAACGAGACGCCGCTGACCCAGTACGGTGCCACTCAGTACGGCCCCTGGGTCGTGGGCGACACCGTCGTCAAGGCCATGTACAAGGAGGTCGTCGCGTACGCGGTGGCCGACGGCAAGCAGAAGTGGTCGGTGCCCCTGGACACCCCGCTGTGCGGAGCGCCGCCGAAACCGTCCGCGGACGGGAAGATGGTCCTCGGTGTCATGGAGAACAACACCGAGAACGCCAAGTGCAACCAGCTCCAGATGGTCGACCTCGCCGCCGGGAAGCTCGGCTGGAAGACGCAGATACCGCAGGAGAACCTCTTCGACTCCGCGTCCACCCTCGTCATGGCGATCACCGGTAACAGCGTCGCCGTGGCGCGTGACTTCGGCACCGGCGCGAGCGGCTTCTCCCTGACCGACGGCAAGAAGCTCTACGGCACACCGAAGTCGGGCACCTGCCGTGCCGCCTCCTTCGCCGGCGGCCCCAAGCTGATCGCCGTCAGCACGTGCAGGGACCCGAACAACGACGACCTGGACGCGCCCGAGTCGCAGATGCTCCAGGAACTCGACCCGGCCACGGGCAAGCCCAAGTGGGGCTTCCAGTACGACAAGGGCTGGACGATCAACCGGGTCTACTCGGTGGACCCGTTGGTCGTGTACGCGACCAACAAGGACAAGAAGGTCTGGAACATCTCGACCTACACCGCCGACGGCAAGCTCCGCTCCGCGGTCAAGTCCAAGGCGCAGTTCACCGCGAACTGCCCCGGTTTGGGGCTCGGAAGCGCGCTCCAGAACTGCTGGGGCACGGCCGCCGACGCCAACACCCTCTACCTGCCCACCAAGGGCACGGACAGCCCCGACCTCGGGGTCGGCGACACCAACGAGATCATCGCCATCGACCTCAACACCGGTGACGAGAAGTGGCACGCCTCCGCGCCCAAGGGCCGCATCATGGAGCCGCTCGCCGTCGAGAACGGCAAGGTCATCGCCTATGTGGAGCCCGGTGTCGAGGAGGCGGGCGCGGTCGCGTCGCTGCCGCCGACCGGCGGCACCCCGCAGATCATTCTGCAAAGCCCGTCGTCGGCCGCCATGGTGGAACACACCCTCTTCGACCCGGTGGCCGCGTGGGCGAATGGACGGTTCTTCCTCATGAACAACCGGGTGAGCACTCCCAAGGGGGCCCAGAAGGACCGCTCGATCCTGTCCTTCGGCAAGTGACGCCCCAACTCCCCCTCCCTGCACGCTTCTTGAAGTCAGAGGTCTCCCCGGCATGAGCCAGCCACCCCAGCCCCCGCAGCCACCCGAGCCGCCGCGGCAGCCCCAGGACGCCCCCCAGGGCTTCGGCGCCCCCCAGGAACCCCCGGCATCCGGCTTCGGCGCACCCCAGCAGCCGCCGGCCGGCGGGTACGGTACGCCCACCCCGCCGCCGCCCGCCGGACCGCCGAGCACCCCGCCGCCCGCGGGACCGCCGGCCTACGGCTACCCGCAGACGCCCCCGCAGCAGGCCGGGTACGGCTACCCGAACACCCCGCCTGGACAGCCGGGTTACGGCTACCCCAACACCCCGCCCCAGCAGCCGGGTTACGGCTACCCGGGGCAGCCGGGCCAGCCGATGCAGCCCGGTCAGCCGATGCAGGCCGGGTACGGCTACCCGGGCCGGCCGCCGGCCCAGCCGATGCAGCCGCAGTACGGAATGCCGGGCGCGCCCGGCCCCGGCGGTCAGGGCGGCGGCGGCAAGAAGCCCAACACTCAGCTCATGATCATCATCGCGGCGGTCGTCGCGGTGGCCCTCATCGTCGGCGGCGGCATCTGGTACGCCACCGGCAAGGACGACGGCAAGAGCGACGCCAAGACGGGCGACACCGGCGGCGCCAAGGGCGACGGCGGCAGCGCGACCGGGGGCGGCGGCAAGGAGAAGGCACCCGCCAACACCGCGGCCAAGGTGCTCTTCCAGACCCCCCAGCCCAAGGTCACCGACCTCACCTCGGTGCACGGCTCCTGGCTCACCGACAAGGTGTACGCCAAGGCCGGCCCCAAGCAGATCGTCGGCTACGACCCCGCCAAGGGCACCGTGCTCTGGACGCTCCCGCTGACCGGCAACGTCTGCGAGGCCAGCACGCACACCTCGGCCGACGGCAAGACCGCGTTCGCCTTCGAGACCACGGAGAGCGGCTCCAAGTACGCCTCCTGCACCGAGGCCGCGGGCCTGGACCTGAACACCGGCAAACTGCTGTGGCAGGCCGACGTCAAGGGCGCCAACGGCGACCGCAAGACCCGCTTCGACGAGATCACCGTCGGCGCCGGCACCGTCGCCGCGGGCGGGCTCGACGGCGGCGCGGCCTGGGACCTGAACACCGGCAAGGAGCTGTGGAAGCCCACCACCACGGCCGACCAGTGCAAGGACGTCGGCTACGGCGGCGGCGACGCACTCGTGGCGGTCCGCAAGTGCGGCGACTACGAGAAGCCCACCATCAACGTGCAGACGCTCGACCCCAAGACCGGGCAGCCCACCTCCACGTACAAGATGATGCCCGGCATCCAGTACGCCCACATCGTCTCCACCAAGCCCCTGGTGCTCGCCGCCGACGTCGGCGAGAGCGCGGGTGACGGCAGCGGCATCTCCGACTTCTTCTCCGTCGACGACAAGACCGGCAAGCTGCTCGCCCGCATCCCGGCGCCCGGAGACAAGTACTCGGCCGACTGCGACAGCACCTCCGTCGAGAAGTGCACGATGGTCGTCGCCGGCGGCGGCAAGCTGTACGTGCCGACCGAGCAGCACGACAACGCGGGCGCCACCGACTCCCTGCGCCGCACCAACGAGATCGTCGCCTTCGACCTGACCACGGGCCAGCCCGTGCCCGGCAAGGCCGACGCCGGCGACGGCTACACGGTGTACCCGCTGCGCATGGACGGCACCAACGTCATCGCATACAAGGAAGCCCCGTACGACAAGGGCAGCCAGGTCGTCAGCATCGACGGGGGCACCCTCAAGCCGACGCTGCTCCTGGAGAACCCGAACGACCGCTCGGTGCGCGACGCGCTGTCGTCGTTCTCGGGGAAGTACTCCGACATCCTCTACGGCAACGGGCGCCTGTACCTGGGCGCGCAGCTCCTGAGCAAGCCGTACTCGGGCAGCGACTCCGAGAAGAAGTTCCTGTTCATGGCGACCGGCACGAGCTGAGCCGCCGGGGGGCGCGCCCTCCACTACGCGAGGCGGGAAGGGGGCGCGTGCCCCCTTCCCGCCTCGCGTACTTCCTCAACCGGTCCCGCATGCCGGAGAATTCGGTCTTCCGGGGGGTTCTCGCCGGTAAGCGGAGCGTGACGTCGAACAAGCGTGTAGCTTGCCGGGGCAAGAGGGGCGGGCCGGGGATGGGGGTAGCTCGATGGGCGTGCGGCTCATGGTGGTCGACGACCACCGGCTGCTCGCCGAGGCACTCGCCTCGGCGCTGAAACTACGAGGCCACCGGGTGCTCGCCGCGACGGCTCCGGTCGCCGGCGCGGCCGAGCTGGTGGTGAGCCGGGCACCCGAGGTCTGCCTCCTCGGCACGGCCTCGCCCGCCGAGCCGGGGGTGTTCGACCCGATCGTGCGGATCAAGCGGGAGCGGCCGCAGGTCGCCGTGGTGGTCCTTGGGCCGGTGCCGAGTCCGCGGGGGATCGCGGCGGCGTTCGCGGCGGGGGCCTCCGGGTACGTGCGGCACGACGAGCGGATCGAGGGGGTCGAGCGGGCGATTGCCAAGGCCCGGGCGGGGGAGGCGGCGGTCGCGCCGCAGCTCCTGCAGGGCGCGTTCGCGGAACTCCTCAACCCCGCGGCCCAGCCGGACGACGAGGGGCAGAGGCTGCTCCAGCTGCTCACGCCGCGTGAGGTGGAGGTGTTGGTGCGGGTCGCCGACGGCGAGGACACGCGGCTGATCGCGGCGGGGATGGGGATCGCGCCGTCCACTGCCCGCACGCATGTGCAGCGAGTCCTGATGAAGCTGGGCGTCGGCTCCCGCCTGGAGGCGGCCGCGCTGGCCGCCCGAACGGGCCTCCTGGACCGGGCGACCCTCTAACCCCGCCCCGGGCCCACCCCCCGGGGCTCCGCCCCAGACCCCGGGGGGTCGGCCCGGGGCGGGGTGGTCAGAGGTCTTGCGGGGGCGACGGAGCCATGGGGCGCAGCTTCAGCCAGGTCAGGAAGAAGAGGCCGAGGGCCAGCATCCCAAGCCCCGTCCACAGGTTGATGTTGATGCCCTGTGCCTTCTTCAGGTCCGCGTCGGAGGCCAGAATCCCGGCCACCGTCACGATCACCCCGTACAGGGTGAACAACCCCCCGATGATCCGACGGATGTCGAACAGCCGCGCCGCAGACGCCGACTTCCGCTCCAACTCCGATACCTCACGCTGTAGTTCAGACATTGCGATGCCTCCAGTAGGGAGAATTCGTCGGAAGTCGTCAGAACGAGTACGGGACATAACACAGCGCGGCCAGCGCAATCGCGCCCCAGCCGAGCAGCGCCGGCCGCCGGTACCACGCGCTGTCGCCCTCGGCGGGCGGCTCCTCGACGCCGGGGGACTTCGTCCCGTACACCAGACCCGCCAGCTCCGCCGCCGGCTTGGGCGCGGTGAAGAGCGTGACCGCCACCATCACCGCCGCGCCGGCCACGAACCCGACGATCGCGGAGACGAAGTTGGCGCCCTGGTCGGTCGGGATGGAGATCACGCCCTGCTTGTAGATCCAGAAGTAGTTGATCATCGCGGCCGAGGTGCCCGCGAACAGTCCCCACACACCCGACTTCACCGACGCCCGCTTCCAGAACATGCCGATCACGAAGACCACGAACATCGGCACGTTGAAGAAGGAGAACAGCGTCTGGAGGTAGCCCATGATGTTGGAGAAGGACGAGGCGATGAACGCCGTGCCGATCGAGGCCAGGACGCCTATCGCCGTGATCAGGCGGCCGAACCGCAGGTAGTAGGCATCCGGCTTGTCCGTCTTCACGTACTTGGCCCAGATGTCGTACGTGAACACCGTGTTGAACGACGACACGTTCGCCGCCATGCCCGCCATGAACGCCGCGAGCAGACCGGTCACCGCGATGCCGAGCACACCGTTGGGCAGCAGGTCCTGCATGAGGAGCGGGATCGCGTCGTTGTACGTGAGGGACGAGCCCGGGGTGCCGATCTTCGGCACGAGGACGGCCGCGACCAGGCCCGGGATCATCACCAGGAACACGATGAACATCTTCGGGAACGCGGCGATCAGCGGGGTCCGCCGGGCCGCGCTCAGGTTCTTCGCGGAGAGCGCGCGCTGCACCTCGGCGAAGTTGGTGGTCCAGTAGCCGAAGGAGAGCACGAAGCCGAGGCCGAGCACGATGGTCAGCCAGTTCGCACCGAGCGGGTTGGGCTCGCCGATGCCGGTGCCGCCCCACGCGGAGAGGAAGTTGTGGCCGTGGCTGGCCTTGAGCGAGCCGGTCAGGCCGTCCCAGCCGCCGACGCGCTTCAGGCCGAGGATGGTCAGGGGGATCAGTGCGGCCAGGATCACGAAGAACTGGAGCACCTCGTTGTAGATGGCCGAGGAGAGCCCGCCGATGGTGATGTAGGCGAGGACGAAGAGACCGGCGACGACGATCGCGACCCACTGCGGCCAGCCGAGCAGCGCCTCCACGACGATCGACAGGGCGTACAGGTTGACGCCCGCGATCAGCACCGCGGCGAACGCGAAGAGCGCCGACGCCAGCAGGTGCGCCGACTTGTCGAAGCGCTGGAGCAGGAACTCCGGCACCGAGCGCACCTTCGAGCCGTAGTAGAACGGCATCATCACCAGGCCGAGGAAGACCATCGCCGGGATCGCGCCGATCCAGTACCAGTGCACGACCGCCACGCCGTACTGGGCGCTGGTCGCGGACATGCCCAGGATCTCGGTGGCGCCGAGGTTGGCGGCCACGAAGGCGAGCCCGGTGACCCAGGCCGGCAGGGAGCGGCCCGAGAGGAAGAAGTCGAGGCTTGTCTTCACGCTGGCGCGGGCGGCGAAGCCGATGCCCAGGACGACGATGAAGTAGATCGCCAAAATCGTGTAGTCGAGCCCGTTGGTGGGGAGCCGGAGCCCCGCGGCCAGAGATTGCATGCGTACCCGCCTCGTCGCGCTTACCGATCCGGACGCTGATCCGGACGTACCGATCCGGGACGGGAACCTACGCCTCCGTGTTCAGAAACTGAACACTTTTGATGAGATTGTTTGTTTGATTGTGATCGAGCGGGCGCCGCCCCCGTTCCGGGCGCGGGTCGACCGGGGTCATTGACGGTGCCTGTTGGCTTGTGGTTTGTTGTGTGCGATTCTGTTGGATGGTGGAGGTTTAGGTGAAGAAGACGTCGACCCGGCTCGCCGACGGTCGTGAGCTGCTCTACTACGACGCGCGGGACGACCTCGTACGGGACGAGACGGACCGCCGCCCGCTCGACCCGGTGTCCACCGCGTCCGAACTGCGCCGCGACCCGCTGCTCGGCGACACCGTGGTCGTCGCCTCGCACCGCCAGGGCCGCACCTATCTGCCGCCCGCCGACGCCTGCCCGCTCTGCCCCTCGCGCGCGGGCCGCGACAGCGAGATCCCGGCCGCCGACTACGACGTCGTCGTCTTCGAGAACCGCTTCCCCTCCCTCGCCGGCGACTCCGGCCGCTGCGAGGTCGTCTGCTTCACCCCCGACCACAACGCCTCCTTCGCCGACCTCACCGAAGAACAGGCCGCCCTCGTCCTTGAGGCCTGGACCGACCGCACCGCCGACCTCGCCGAACTCCCGCAGGTGGAGCAGGTGTTCTGCTTCGAGAACCGCGGCGCCGAGATCGGCGTCACCCTCGGCCACCCGCACGGCCAGATCTACGGCTACCCCTTCACCACCCCCCGCACCGCCCTCATGCTCCGCTCGCTCGCCGAACACCGCGAGCGCACCGGCGGCAACCTCTTCGACGACGTGGTCCGGCGCGAGCTCGCCGACGGCGAACGGGTGGTTCTGGAGGGCGAACACTGGGTGGCGTTCGTGCCGTACGCCGCGCACTGGCCCTACGAGGTCCATCTCCACCCCAAGCGGCGCGTCCCCGATCTGCGCGCCCTCGACGACGGCGCGCGCACAGAGTTCCCACAGATCTACCTGGAACTCTTGAGGCGCTTCGACCGGATCTTCGGCCCCGACGAGCCGCCCACCCCCTACATCTCCGCCTGGCACCAGGCGCCGTTCCACGGCGAGGGGGCCGCCGACCGCGAGGAGTTCGGGCTCCATCTGGAGCTTTTCACCATCCGACGTACTTCCGGCAAGCTGAAGTACCTCGCCGGTTCCGAATCCGGCATGAACGTGTTCATCAACGATGTGCCGCCGGAGACCGCGGCCGAGCGACTGCGAGAGGTGGCAAGCACGTGAGCAAGTACCTGGTGACGGGCGGCGCGGGGTATGTGGGCAGCGTGGTGGCGGCCCACCTCGTCGAGGCCGGCCACGACGTGACCGTCCTCGACGACCTCTCCACCGGCTTCCGCACAGCCGTCCCGGCCGGCGCCTCCTTCATCGAGGGCCGCATCCAGGACGCGGCCCAGTGGCTCGACGCCTCCTTCGACGCGGTGCTGCACTTCGCGGCGTTCTCGCAGGTCGGCGAGTCGGTCGCGGTCCCCGAGAAGTACTGGGCCAACAACGTCGGCGGCACGATGGCGCTGCTCGCGGCGATGCGGGACGCGGACGTGCGCCGCCTCGTCTTCTCCTCCACGGCGGCCACCTACGGCGAACCCGCCTCCGTCCCCATCACCGAGACCGCGCCGACCGCCCCGACCAGTCCGTACGGCGCCTCCAAGCTCGCCGTCGACCACATGATCGCCGGGGAGTGCGCCGCGCACGGCCTCGCGGCGGTGTCGCTGCGCTACTTCAACGTGGCCGGCGCGTACGGCACGTGCGGCGAACGCCACGCGCCGGAATCCCACCTCATCCCGCTCGTCCTCCAAGTGGCCCTGGCCGAGCGCGAGTTCATCTCCCTCTACGGCGACGACTACCCCACCCCCGACGGCACCTGTGTCCGCGACTACATCCACGTGGCGGACCTCGCCGAGGCGCACCTGCTCGCCCTCGACGCGGCGACACCCGGTGAGCATCTGGTCTGCAACCTGGGCAACGGCAACGGGTTCTCCGTCCGCGAGGTCATCGAAACCGTCCGCAAGGTCACCGGCCACGAGATCCCCGAGGTCGTCGCCGGCCGGCGCGGCGGCGACCCGGCGGTCCTGGTCGCCTCCGCACTGCGCGCCCACGACCGCCTCGGCTGGCGGCCCACCCGCGCCGATCTCGCGGGGATCGTCGAAGACGCCTGGGTGTTCGCACGCGGCGTTCAGGGAGCCCGCGATGAGTGAAGTGGCCGCCGCCTTCCGCGAGTTGTACGGATATGAGCCGGACGGGGTGTGGGCGGCGCCCGGCCGGGTCAACCTCATCGGCGAGTACACCGACTTCAACGAGGGCTTCGTCATGCCGCTCGCGCTGCCGCACACGGCGGTCGCGGCGGTCGCCCTGCGCACCGACGGTGTGCTCCGGCTCCACTCGGCGGACATCGAAGGCCCCGTCGTGGAGCTGCGCACCGACGAACTTCAGCCGCGGTCGGGGGCGGGCTGGGCGGCGTACCCGGCGGGCGTGGTGTGGGCGCTGCGCGAGGCGGGCCACGACGTGAAGGGGGCGGACGTCCACCTCACCTCCACCGTGCCGACGGGCGCGGGCCTGTCGTCGTCGGCCGCCCTTGAGGTCGTGACGGCGCTCGCACTGCGCGACCTGCTCGAACCCCCCCTCTCCATGGCGGAGTTGGCGTCCGTGGCGCAGCGGGCGGAGAACGCCTTCGTGGGGGTGCCCTGCGGGATCATGGACCAGACGGCGTCGGCGTGCTGCACGGCGGGGCACGTCCTGCACCTGGACGCCCGCGACCTGACCCGGCGTCACATCCCCTTCGATCTGCCCGCGCACGGGCTGCGGCTCCTCGTCGTCGACACCCGGGTGCAGCACGCGCTGGGCGACGGCGCGTACGCCGAGCGGCGCGCCGGCTGTGAGCGGGGCGCGCGGGAGCTGGGTGTACGGACCCTGCGCGAACTCCCCTACGCGCGACTGCCCGACGCGCTGCCCGCGCTGTCCTCGCCGGCGGTGCGGGGCTATGTACGGCATGTGGTGAGCGACAACGAACGGGTCGCGCGGGTCGCGGAGCTGCTCGCGGCGGGCTCCGTCCGGGAGGTGGGCCCGGTCCTCACCGAGGGCCACGTCTCCCTCCGGGATGATCTGCGGGTGTCCTGCGCGGAGCTGGATCTGGTGGTGGAGACGGCGGTGTCGGCGGGGGCGTTGGGGGCGCGGATGACGGGTGGGGGGTTCGGGGGCTCGGCGATCGTCCTCGTGGAGGAGGCGGGGGTCGAGGGGGTTTCGGCCGCGCTGAACTCCGCGTTCGCCTCGGCGTCCCTGACCCCACCCCGCCTCTTCGAAGCGACCCCGTCCCTGGGGGCACACCGCTTGCTCTGAGGGCGCGGCCCCTCGATCCCGGGCCTTGTGGGGGCGCGGCCCCCGACCCCGTTTTCGTCTGCGGACCGTGCTCGCGTCTCGGGCAGTTCCCCGCGCCCCTAGGTTGGCTGACCTTGGCGGGGTGCCGATCTCAAGCATCCTCAGCCCGTCATGGGGGCCCTCCCTGGCCCTTGAGGCCTTGGGGGAGATTGAGGACGAGCGCCTCAAGGCGCGAACGGGGGTCCGGGGCGGAGCCCCAGGGGTCAGGGGAGGGGCTTGGTCAGGGTGTATTCGGTTACGCCCGGGGGGTAGTCGGGGATCGCCGCCACGACCTCGTACCCCCGTTTGCGGTAGAACTCCGGCGCCTGAAAGTCCCACGTCTCCACCCGGGAGAACACACAACCCCGCTCGGAGCGCGCCAACTCCTCCGCAGAAGAGAGGAGTTGGCTGCCCAGCCCCGCCGCCCGCAACCCCGCGTCGACCCACAGCAGGTCCACATGGAGCCACCCCGCCCAGGTGCGCCCCACCAGCCCCCCGGCCACCAGCCCCGTCTCGGTCAACCCCCAGATCTGAAGCGGCACTTCCTTCTCCGCAGGAGTCCCCCGCATCGCCCGCAGCACCGGGGAGCGCTCGGAGTTGGTGTCGCGCAACCGCCGGTGGAGCTCCCGCTGACGGCCCTTGTCCACTTCTGTCTCGATACGAAACATGGAACCCACCTTAAACATCTGTGTACGCCACGTAGCCGTCCGGGTTCAAACAGTTCTGCAAAGTGCCTTCCCCTCACCGGCGACGGCCCTACGCTGATGCACAACACCGGTGGGGGCCGGTGTTGATCAGGGGGCGAGACAGTCGGGTACGTCGCCCGGGGTGGGGTAGTACTCAGTGCATGGCGGCGGCCGTGCGTCTGTGGTGATCCCGGCTCCGGGCGCCGTACCCGTACCGGTCCGTCCTCCGACCCTGGGGGTGTCACTTGGTACGGATCCGAGTTCTCGTGGTGGACGACCATCGCATCTTCGCCGAGTCGCTCGCCGCGGCCCTGGCGGCGGAGCCCGACGTGGACGTGGCCGCGGCCGGCAGCGGCCCTGCCGCGCTGCGCTGCCTGGAGCGGGGCGCCGCCGAGGGCCGCAGGTTCGACGTGATGCTCGTCGACGCGGACCTGGGTGCGTCGGCGACGGTGCCGGTGGCCCGCGTGGTCCCCGAGGGCGGCGGCGCGGACGGCCTGGTGGACGGCATCTCGCTGGTCGCGGGCGTGCGCTCCGGCCAGCCCGCGGTGCGTACCGTCGTACTCGCCGAGAAGGACGACCCGCGCCGCGCCGCCCTCGCCCTTCAGGCCGGGGCATGCGGCTGGGTCGCCAAGGACTGCTCGCTGCAACGGCTGCTCGCCGTGATCCGGGGCGTCCTGCGCGACGAGACGCATCTGCCGCCCGCGCTGCTCACGGGCGTGCTGCGGGAGCTGACGGCCGCGCGCAAGCACCGTACCGAGTCGGAAAGGCTCGTCGAGTCGCTCACCCCGCGCGAGCGCGAGGTGCTGCGCTGCATGGTGGCGGGGCTCGGCCGCAAGGCGGTCGCGGAGCGACTGTTCCTGTCGCCGCACACCGTACGGACCCATATGCAGAACGTGCTCGGCAAGCTCGGGGTGCACTCCACCCTCGCCGCCGTCGCCCTGGCCCGCCGGGCGGGCGTCGGCCCCGTCGACCTAACCGGGGATGTTGTCGAACGGGGCGGTCAACTGGCGTAGCAGCGCTGCCAGTTCGCCCCGCTGCTGACGGCTGAGCTCGCCGAGGATGGCCCGCTCCTGTTCGAGGAGGCCCGCGAGCGCCTGGTCGGCGCGGTCGCGGCCCTCGGGCGTGAGGCGTACGAGCACGCCGCGGCGGTCGCTCGGGTCGGGCAGCCGCTCGACCAGACCCTTCTTGGCGAGCCGGTCGATCCGGTTGGTCATGGTGCCCGAGGTGACCAGGGTCTGGGTCAGGAGCTGGCCCGGCGAGAGCTGGTAGGGGGCGCCCGCGCGCCGCAGCGACGTCAGGACGTCGAACTCCCAGGGCTCCAGGCTGTGCTCGGAGAACGCGAGCCTGCGGGCCCGGTCGAGATGGCGGGCCAGCCTGCTGACCCGGCTGAGGACCTCAAGCGGTTCCACGTCGAGGTCCGGGCGCTCTCGGCGCCATGCTGCGACCAGTCGGTCGACCTCGTCCTCCATGTCGATCAGTGTAAAGGGTCCCTCGACGTGAAGTCTCTTGACGTCAAGATATATATCGAGCCACCCTTGGGCATGGAGGGGCCGGGAAGCCGTTCCGCTTCGCTCAGCCGTACCTGCAAGGGGGCTCGAACATGTATTCCGATTCATCGTCGACCACACCGCCCGCGCCGCCGGTCTGGGACCCGCAGCAGTATCTGCGCCACGCCGGCCACCGCACCCGCCCGTTCCTCGACCTGCTCGCCCGCATACCCGACCTGCCCTCGGCCGGGGGCCTGACGCCCCGGATAGCCGACCTCGGCTGCGGCCCCGGCAATGTCACCATCCGCCTCGCCGACCGCTGGCCCGACGCCCGCATCACCGGATTCGACCTCTCCCCGCAGATGCTCGCCCAGGCCGACAAGGACTACGCCGGCACCACCCCGGGCGGCGGGTGGCTCGACTTCCAGGTCGCCGACGCCGCGCACTGGGTGCCCGGCGAACCGTACGACCTGATCGTCTCCAACGCGGCCCTGCAATGGGTGCCCAACCACCCCGATTCCTTCCCCGCCTGGATCGACGGCCTCGCCCCCGGCGGCACCTTCGCCTTCCAGGTCCCGGGAAACTTCACCTCGCCCAGCCACGCCATCCTCGCCGAGCTCTGCGACTCCCCGCGCTGGCGCAGCCGCCTCGACGACCACGGCCGGCGCTACGTCCATATCCTCGAACCCGCCGACTACCTCACCAAGCTCGCCGATCTCGGCTGCGAGACCGACGCCTGGGAAACCGTCTACTGCCAGCTGCTCACCGGCCAGGACCCCGTCCTCGACTGGGTGAAGGGCACCGCCCTGCGCCCCGTGCTCACCGCCCTCGACGGGGACCAGCAGGCCATTGACGCCCTGCTCACCGAATACCGCGACCGGCTCCGCGAGGCCTACCCGCCGGGCCCGCACGGCACGGTCTTCCCCTTCCGCCGCATCTTCGCCGTGGCCCGGAAGAAGTAGGCCGGGCAGAAGAGGAGGCCCCGGCGATGCTCGCCGCTGTCGACCACGTCCAACTCGCCGCCCCGCCGGGCAGCGAGCCACTGCTGAGGGCGTACTACGAGGACGTCCTCGGGATGACCGAGATTCCCAAGCCGCCGCCGCTCGCGGCCCGCGGCGGCTGCTGGTTCCAGTACGGGAGCGTCCAGCTCCACCTCGGCGTCGAGGACGACTTCAGGCCCGCGAAGAAGGCCCACCCCGGTCTTCGCGTCACCTCGATCGAGGCGTACGCCCGCCGGCTGGAAGAGCGCGGCGCCCCGGTCGTGTGGGACGGGAACCTGCCGGGCCACCGGCGGTTCTACTCCGAGGACCCGGTCGGCAACCGCCTGGAATTCCTGGCGCCGCTGCCCCGGCCGCTGCCGTCGGCGCAGGCCTGAAACGGGGAGCGCCCTGCCCCCTCACGAGGAGGGGGCAGGGCGCCGGTACCGCTGGGGCCGGCCTAGTAGATGCCGTTCTTGTAGGTGTTCCAGCCGTAGCCGATCTTCACCCGGCTGTTGAAGCCGCCGGTGCCGTTGGCGTCGTAGCGCCACAGGTTGCCCGAACCGTCCACCGCGACGAGGTCGGAACGGCCGTCGCCGGTCAGGTCGCCGGGGGCGGCGATCATCTTCGCGCTGTACGCGTTCCAGCCCGTGCCGATCTTGACCCGGCCCTGGAAGGGGGCCTTGGCGTTGCCGGTGCCCGCGTACAGGTAGAGGGTGCCGTCGGGCGTACGGGCCAGCAGGTCCGCCAGGCCGTCGCCGTTGATGTCACCGGCGCCGAAGAGCTTGTCGTACGCGTTCCAGCCGGCGCCGACGTCGACGCGCGAGTAGACGCCGGTGGCCTGGCCGTTGCCCGGGTACAGGTACAGGTGGCCGTTGCTGCCCTGGCGGGCGAGCAGGTCGCCGTTGCCCTCACCGGTGAGGTCGCCCACACCGATCACGGTGTTGTAGATGTTCCAGCCGCCGCCGAGCTGGTTGCCGTTGACGTAGAGCTGTCCGTCGGAGCCGACTTCCAGGAGGCCGGCCCAGCGGTCGGCGGCATTGAGCGAGGACGGGGCGGCGATGTAGTGCGCACCGTTCCAGCCGCCGGCCTCACCGGGGACGACCTTCGACAGGTAGCCGTCGCCCTGGCCCCAGTAGTAGTTGAGAGTGCCGGAGCCGTCGAGGCCGAACAGATCCTGCTTGCCGTAGGCGGGGTTGCCGCCGGACGGGAAGAACTGGACGGTGGACCAGCCGTTGCCGAGCTGGACGCGGGGCTTGAGGGTGCCGTCGGCGTTGGCGGAGTAGAACCAGATGCTGCCCGACAGGTCGCGGCCGACCAGATCGCCGCGGCCGTCGCCGTCCTGGTCGTCGACGGCGATGATCTGGTTGTAGCCGTTCCAGCCGAAGCCGGCCTTCACCCCGCCCTTCAGCGGATCCGCGGCGTTGCCGGTGCCCGCGTAGAAGTACAGGTCGCCGTTGGGCGTGCGGCCGTAGACATCGCCGATGCCGTCGCCGTTCACGTCGTTGGCGCCGACGATCTGGTCGAACATGTTCCAGCTGCTGCCGACCTTCCTGCCCGCGGCGAACGGCGCGCTCAGGTTGCCCGTGCCGGCGTACAGGTAGAGGTCGCCACTGGGCGTGCGGGCCATCAGGTCGTTGTGGCCGTCACCGGTGACGTCGCCGACCGAGACGACCTTGTTGAACATGTTCCAGCCGGTGCCGGACCAGACGGGGCTCGTGTAGATGCCGCCGGTGTCGACGTCCGGGTGCAGGGACAGGACACCGTTCGGAGACAGTTCGAGCGCCTCGGGTGCCGCGCCGCCGCCCAGGTCGCCCGGCAGGATCAGGTCCTTGTAGGCGCCGAGGTAGTTGGTGAACTCGGCGTTGGGCCGGCCGTCCCAGGTCTCCAGGTACAGCTTGTTGTTGACGTCCCGCTGCAGCGTGTCGGTGAACCCGTCACCGTTGACGTCGAAGCGCGGCTTCGCCACGCCGGTCGCCGCGGCCGCACCGGCCGCGAGGGAGCGCTGCTTCGCCTTGTTCGGCGCCTTGAGCGGGGCCTTGGTGTGCGGCAGGCTGGCCGTCGGGTTGGCCGCAACCCTCGGCGCCTTCGACGGGGCCGTGCGGGCGCCCGGGTTGGTGTCGGCCGAGGCCGGGCCGGCGAGCAGCATGCCCGCCGACAGAACGATGGCAGTGCAGGCCGCGAGGCGGCTCGCGCGCTTGGTGCGCACAGAGGACAAAATTCCCCCCATGGGAATAAGCAGGTAGACCCGGGGAGAATCAAGTCGCTGCGTTTGCGTCGTCGCGTGGGCGCGCTGCAAGGAGCGCGGCACATGCACCCCGACGGTGTGTACGGCGTTCCGTACGCAGTCATGGGTGAGGGCGCGCGAGGAATGGCGAGAATCCCCCCCGGGATTGTGAGTGAAGACTACAGCCGATTCTTGTGCAGCTGAAGTGAAAATTGATGCCGGCGTTGAACGGTCTCGTCCGGAGAGGGATCGAAGAGGAAACGGCGAGGTAACGAATCAGCTTTTGCGATGGCCTATGAGACGCGGTTTCGGTTCAAGACCGTCCAAACCGTGCCACGCCAGATTGACCAGGTGAGCGGCGACTTCCGCTTTCTTGGGCTTGCGCACATCCAGCCACCACTGACCGGTCAGCGCGACCATGCCGACCAGCGCCTGCGCGTACAGTGGCGCCAGTTTCGCGTCGAATCCACGGGCCTTGAACTCCAGACCCAAAATGTCCTCGACCTGGGTGGCGATGTCGGAGATCAGCGAAGCGAAGGTCCCGGTCGACTGGGCCACGGGGGAGTCGCGCACCAGAATGCGGAAACCGTCCGTATACGTCTCGATGTAGTCGAGCAGCGCGAATGCCGCCTGCTCAAGCAGCTCCCGCGGATGGCCGGCGGTCAGCGCGCCCGTCACGCCGTCGAGCAGCGACCGCATCTCCCGGTCCACGACGACCGCGTACAAACCCTCCTTGCCGCCGAAGTGCTCGTACACCACCGGCTTGGAGACCCCGGCCTTCGCCGCGATCTCCTCGACCGAAGTGCCCTCGAAGCCCTTCTCGGCGAAGAGCGTGCGACCGATGTCCAGCAATTGCTCGCGGCGCTCGGCCCCGGTCATCCGGGTCCTGCGGGTGCGCCGTGGCTCCTCGGCGGAGCCGGCGGCCCCGGCCGAGCCGCGCCTGGCGGCCCTTGCCGAGCCGCCGGTGGAACCAGTGGTGCTGGTGGTACGGGTGGTGCTGGAGTCGGTCGCCACGTCGTCCATCATGCCGCCTCGGCGGCCTTCTCCTTGCGCCGGGACCGGCCGCCCTCATTCCGCTTGGAGTCGATCCGGGCCGCGCTCGGCCAGCGCACGTCGTACGCCAGACCCAGCTGCTCGCACCAGCGGATGATCCGGGCACTGGAGTCGAGCTGCCCGCGCATCACCCCGTGCCGGGCCGATGTCGGGTCCGCGTGGTGCAGGTTGTGCCACGACTCACCGCAGGACAGGACCGCGAGCCACCACACGTTGCCGCTGCGGTCCCGCGACTTGAAGGGACGCCTGCCCACCGCGTGACAGATCGAGTTGATCGACCACGTCACATGGTGCAGCAGCGCGACCCGCACCAGGGAGCCCCAGAAGAACGCCGTGAACGCGCCCCACCACGACATCGTCACCAAACCTCCCACCAGCGGCGGGATCGCGAGCGACAGGATCGTCCAGTACACGAAATCGCGCGAGATACGGCGGATCGCCGGGTCGGCGAGGAGATCCGGCGCGTACTTCTCCTGCGACGTCTGCTCCTCGTCGAACATCCACGCGATGTGCGCCCACCACAAGCCCTTCATCAGGGCCGGCAGCGTCTCGCCGAAACGCCACGGTGAATGCGGATCACCCTCGGCGTCCGAGAACTTGTGGTGCCTGCGGTGGTCGGCGACCCAGCGCACCAGCGGCCCCTCGACGGCCATGGAGCCCGCGATCGCGATCGCGATCCGCAGCGGCCGCTTCGCCTTGAACGAACCGTGCGTGAAATAGCGGTGGAAGCCGATCGTGATGCCGTGACAGCCCAGGTAGTACATGAAGACGAGGAGGCCGACATCGAGCCAGCTGACGCCCCAGCCCCAGGCCAGCGGCACCGCCGCGACCAGGGCCACGAAGGGCACCGTGATGAAGAGCAGCAGGGCGATCTGTTCGACGGAGCGTTTGTTCTCGCCGCCCAGCGTGGCCGACGGAGGGGGAGATCCGTCCGGCGACTTGAGCAGATCGGGAGTGGTGGTCATTGGGGAGTACCCCCGGCAGGGTGAGGAAAACGAGCGGATTCGCCTGGCTACGGGTGCGTAACCTACGGCAACGTAAGTATGGCAGTGCCGTCGCCCGGGACAAGAGCCCCGTGGACGGCGGGGCGTGACGGGCACCTATCCTGAAGGGCGTCGGACAGCGCGGTCCGCAGCCTCCAGTACCCCTCCAGACGTGCTCAAACACTGCAAGGAGCCGCACCTGTGAGCAGTGCCGACCAGACCCCCGCCGCCAGCAACGAGCTGCGCGCCGACATCCGCCGACTGGGTGACCTCCTGGGCGAGACCCTCGTCCGACAGGAGGGCCCCGAGCTCCTGGAGCTCGTCGAGCGGGTCCGCGCGCTGACCCGGAGCGACGGCGAGGCCGCCGCCGACCTCCTCGGCGGCACCGAAGTGGAGACCGCCGCCAAGCTGGTGCGCGCCTTCTCCACCTACTTCCACCTCGCCAACGTGGCCGAACAGGTCCACCGCGGCCGCGAACTGCGCGCCCACCGCGCCGCCGAGGGCAGCCTCCTCGCCCGCACCGCGGACATGCTGAAGGACGGCGACCCCGAGCACGTCCGCCAGAGCGTCAAGAACCTCAACGTGCGGCCGGTCTTCACCGCCCACCCCACCGAGGCCGCCCGCCGCTCCGTCCTCAACAAGCTGCGCCGCATCGCCGAGCTCCTCGAAACCCCCGTCGCCGAGTCCGACCGGCGCCGCCACGATCTGCGCCTGGCCGAGAACATCGACCTGGTCTGGCAGACCGACGAGCTGCGCGTCGTACGCCCCGAACCCGCCGACGAGGCCCGCAACGCCATCTACTACCTCGACGAGCTGCACGCCGGCGCCGTCGGGGACGTACTGGAGGACCTCGCCGCCGAACTGGAACGCGTCGGCGTCGAGCTGCCGCCCGGCACCCGCCCGCTCACCTTCGGCACCTGGATCGGCGGCGACCGCGACGGCAATCCCAACGTGACCCCCAAGGTCACCTGGGACGTCCTGATCCTCCAGCACGAGCACGGCATCAACGACGCGCTCGAAATGATCGACTTCCTGCGCGGACTGCTCTCCAATTCCATCCGCTACGCCGGCGCCACCGAGGAACTCCTCACCTCCCTCCAGGCCGACCTCGAAGCGCTCCCCGAGATCAGCCCCCGCTACAAGCGCCTCAACGCCGAAGAGCCCTACCGGCTCAAGGCCACCGCCATCCGGCAGAAGCTCGTCCACACCAAGGACCGGCTCGCCAAGGGCACCCCGCACCAGCCCGGCCGCGACTACCTCGGCACCGCCGAACTGCTCGCCGACCTCACTCTCATCCAGACCTCCCTGCGCGACCACCGCGGAGCCCTGTTCGCCGACGGCCGCATGGACCGCACCATCCGCACCCTCGCGGCGTTCGGCCTCCAGCTCGCCACCATGGACGTACGCGAACACGCCGACGCCCACCACCACGCGCTCGGCCAGCTCTTCGACCGGCTCGGCGAGGAATCCTGGCGCTACGCCGACATGCCGCGCGACTACCGGCAGAAGCTCCTCGCCAAGGAACTCCGCTCACGCCGGCCGCTCGCCCCCACCCCCGCGCCCCTGGACGCGGCCGGCGAGAAGACCCTCGGCGTCTTCGGCACCATCAAGGAAGCCTTCGAGCGGTTCGGCCCCGAGGTCATCGAGTCGTACATCATCTCGATGTGCCAGGGCGCCGACGACGTGTTCGCCGCCGCCGTCCTCGCCCGCGAAGCCGGCCTCATCGACCTGCACGGCGGCTGGGCCAAGATCGGCATCGTGCCGCTCCTGGAGACCACCGACGAGCTGCGCGCCGCCGACGTCATCCTCGACGAGATGCTCGCCGACCCCTCCTACCGGCGGCTCGTCTCGCTGCGCGGCGACGTCCAGGAGGTCATGCTCGGCTACTCCGACTCCTCCAAGTTCGGAGGCATCACCACCTCCCAGTGGGAGATCCACCGCGCCCAGCGCCGGCTCCGCGACGTCGCCCACCGCTACGGCGTACGGCTGCGGCTCTTCCACGGCCGCGGCGGCACCGTCGGCCGCGGCGGCGGCCCCTCGCACGACGCGATCCTCGCCCAGCCCTGGGGCACCCTCGAAGGCGAGATCAAGGTCACCGAACAGGGCGAGGTCATCTCCGACAAGTACCTCATCCCGTCCCTGGCCAGGGAGAACCTGGAGCTGACCGTCGCGGCCACGCTCCAGGCCTCCGCCCTGCACACCGCGCCCCGCCAGTCCGACGAGGCGCTCGCGCGCTGGGACGCGGCGATGGACACGGTCTCCGACGCGGCGCACTCCGCCTACCGGCGCCTGGTGGAGGACCCGGACCTCCCGGCGTACTTCTTCGCCTCCACCCCCGTCGACCAGCTCGCCGAGCTGCACCTCGGCTCACGACCCTCGCGCCGGCCCGACTCCGGCGCCGGCCTCGACGGGCTGCGCGCCATCCCGTGGGTGTTCGGCTGGACCCAGTCCCGGCAGATCGTGCCCGGCTGGTTCGGCGTCGGCTCCGGGCTCAAGGCGCTGCGCGAGGCCGGCCTCGACGAGGTGCTCGGCGAGATGAGCGAGCGCTGGCACTTCTTCCGCAACTTCCTCTCCAACGTGGAGATGACGCTCGCGAAGACGGACCTGCGGATCGCCCGGCACTACGTCGACACGCTCGTGCCGGACGAGCTGAAGCACGTCTTCACGACGATCGAGGCGGAGCATGAGCTGACGGTGCGGGAGGTGCTGCGGATCACCGGCGGTACGGAGCTGCTCGGGACGCACCCCGTGCTCCAGCAGACCTTCGCGATCCGGGACGCGTACCTGGACCCGATCTCCTACCTCCAGGTCGCGCTGCTCGCGCGCCAGCGCTCCGCGGCGGACCGGGGCGAAGCCCCTGACCCGTTGCTGTCGCGTGCGCTGCTCCTCACGGTGAACGGGGTGGCGGCGGGCCTGCGCAACACCGGCTGACCCACCAGGGCGGAGCCCCCGGGGGCTCCGCCCCACACCCCGCCCGGCGCCGTGCCGGGTGCCCTACAGGGGCGCGGGGAACTGCGCAAGACGCGGGCACGGTCCGCAGACGAAGGCGGGGTTGCAGGGGCTCCGCCCCAGACCCCGTTCGCGCCCGAACGGCGCTCGTCCTCAATCTCCCCCAAGGCCTCAAGGGCCAAGGGGGGCCCTCATGACGGGCTGAGGATGCCCATGCCGGGCTCCCTGAATCGCAGAGGCGCGGGGCTACAGGGCGATGAAGGTCCAGGCCATGGTCGCCGCGCCCAGCAGGCCCACCGCCCACGCCGTCCGCGGCATCCGCAGACCCCCGGCCACCAGCAGGGAGGCCAGGAGGAGCGCCCCCGCCAGGGGGAGCCAGGCGTACAGGAAGCCAGCCAGGCCGGTGCGTACCGCCTGGGTCGTGCCGGGCTTCAGCACCACCGGCAGGTGATCGCCCCGCTCCGCCGCCACCGACTCGGGAATCGTCACCCGCGCGTGCGCCGCGGAATCGCCCACGGGCGAGAAGGGCCCCGTGCAGACATCGTGCGCACAGCTCGCCACCGTGAGCGTCCCGTGATCGCGGCCCTTCGCGAGGACCACGTGCTGGGCCGTGCCCCACGACGACCAGAACCCGGCGACCACGAGCACCGCGGCGACCAGGGCCGACGCTGCCCGCCGCACGAACATCAGGAAGGTACGGCTCCGCTTCGTCATGGGGCGCGATCCTGACGCCCATGACCGCGAACGGTCAAACCCGGGGCGGCGGTTCCCCCCGCAAAGCGAGCCTTGTCAGGAGTTGTACGTCGACTGGGCCCGCTCAAGCCCCTCGATCACCAGCGCCTCGGCCGCGTCCGCCGCCCGGTCCACGAAGTAACTCAACTCCTTGCGCTCCGTGGAGGAGAAGTCCTTCAGGACGAAGTCCGCCACCTGCATCCGCCCCGGCGGCCGCCCGATCCCGAACCGCACCCGGTGATAGTCCGCACCCAGCGACTTCGTGATCGACTTCAGACCGTTGTGACCGTTGTCCCCGCCACCCAGCTTCAGCCGCAGCACCCCGTAATCGATGTCCAACTCGTCATGAATCGCAACGATGTTGGCGACCGGCACCTTGTAGAAGTCACGCAGCGCCGTCACCGGCCCGCCCGACAGGTTCATGTACGACAGCGGCTTCGCCAGCACGACCCGGCGGTTCAGCGGCCCCGGCGGACCGATCCGCCCCTCCACGACCTGCGCCCGCGCCTTGTGTGCCTTGAACTTGCCGCCCATGCGCTCCGCGAGCAGGTCCACGGCCATGAACCCGACGTTGTGCCGGTTCGCCGCGTACTCGGGACCAGGATTGCCCAGGCCCACGATCAGCCAGGGCGCGTTCGCGGTGTCGGTCGTCGTCATGGGGGCTGCGTCTCCTCGGTCACGTACAGCGGGAACAACTCGTCAGCAGGAACAACACGTCGCAAGGGACAACACGTACAGCGGGAACAACTCGTACACAGAAAAACGGGGCGGGGGGGGCAGTGGGGCGCCCCGCCCCCGCGGAGAACCCGGCCCCCCCCCGAACGCAGGCACAGATAGGGAGATCGGCGGGGAGGGGAACAGTGGGGGGGGCGCAGTGGAGATATAGG
>NZ_JBEZKW010000046.1:0-65509 GCF_040651795.1 Streptomyces sp. NPDC048361 | reverse complement strand
GGATCACCGGCGACCATCGCGAACACCACATCACGGAGCGCCCCCGCAACAATCCGACACGTACCGCGTTCGGTGCGGTTCGCGCCTTGAGGGCGCTCGTCCTCAATCTCCCCCAAGGCCTCAAGGGCCAGGGGGGACCCCCATGACGGGCTGAGGTGGCCGCGACTGGCCGCCCTGCCAGGCCCTGGCACCCCGCCCGGGGGCAGCCCACATGGGGGCGCGGGGAACTGCGCGAGACGCGAGCACGGTCTGCAGGCGGAGGCGGGGTTGCCGGGGCTCCGGCCCGGGGTCCGTTCGGTTGTGGGGCCGGTCACAAGGTCGGGGTTTCTCCGTGGGCGGGCCCACCTGAGAGAATGCTGAGCATGGCCCTGAATCGTCCGCGCGTGCTCTCCGGAATCCAGCCCACCGCAGGCTCGTTCCACCTCGGCAACTACCTCGGCGCGGTCCGCCAGTGGGTGGCGCTGCAAGAGTCCCACGACGCGTTCTACATGGTCGTGGACCTCCACGCGATCACCGTCCCGCAGGACCCCGCCGAGCTGCGCGCCAACACCCGGCTCGCCGTGGCGCAGCTGCTCGCCGCCGGGGTGGACCCCGAGCGCTGCACCCTGTTCGTGCAGAGCCACGTGCCCGAGCACGCCCAGCTCGCCTGGATCATGAACTGCCTGGCCGGTTTCGGCGAGGCCAGCCGGATGACCCAGTTCAAGGACAAGTCGGCCAAGCAGGGCGCCGGCAACGCCACGGTCGGGCTCTTCACGTACCCGATCCTCCAGGTCGCCGACATCCTCCTGTACCAGGCCAACCAGGTCCCGGTCGGCGAGGACCAGCGCCAGCACATCGAGCTCACCCGTGACCTCGCCGAGCGGTTCAACGGCCGGTTCGGTGACACGTTCACCGTCCCGGATCCATACATCCTCAAGGAGACGGCGAAGATCTACGACCTCCAGGACCCGTCGATCAAGATGAGCAAGTCGGCGTCGACGCCGAAGGGCCTCATCAACCTGCTCGACGAGCCGAAGACCACGGCGAAGAAGGTCAAGAGCGCGGTCACCGACACCGACACGGTGATCAAGTACGACACCGAGAACAAGCCCGGTGTCTCCAACCTCCTCACCATCTACTCGACGCTCACCGGCCGCACGATCGCCGAGCTCGAAGCCGCGTACGAGGGCAAGATGTACGGCGCGCTCAAGACCGACCTCGCCGAGGTGATGGTGGAGTTCGTCACCCCGTTCCGGGAGCGTACGCAGCAGTACCTGGACGATCCCGAGACGCTGGACGCGCTGCTCGCCAAGGGCGCCGAGAAGGCCCGCGCGGTCGCCGCCGAGACGCTGGCCACGGCGTACGACAGGGTCGGCATGTTGCCCGCCAAGCACTGACCGGGGCCGGATCAGGACGGTGTGGCCGGAGCCCGGCCCCCGTCCTCTGGCCAGCGGCCGTCCGGCGCGTCACACTGCACACCATCGACACCACAGCACGGAGGAGAACGACGTGGGGACCGTAACGCTCGGCGTTTCGATCGCGGTCCCGGAGCCCTACGGCAGCCTGCTCCAGGAGCGGCGCGCGGGCTTCGGTGACCCCGCCGCGCACGGCATCCCCACGCACATCACGCTGCTGCCGCCGCACGAGGTCGAGGCGGCGTGTCTGCCGGAGATCGAGGCGCACCTGGCCTCGGTCGCGGCGGCGGGCCGCGTGTTCACGATGCGGCTCGGCGGGACGGGCACGTTCCGCCCGCTCTCCCCGGTCGTCTACGTGCGGGTGGTGGAGGGCGCGGGCGAGTGCGCGTGGCTCCAGCAGCGGGTGCGGGACGAGGCGGGTCCGCTGGTGCGCGAGCTCCAGTTCCCGTACCACCCGCACGTGACGGTCGCGCACGGCATCTCCGACGAGGCGATGGACGTGGCGTACGAGTCCCTCGCCGCCTTCTCGGCATCCTGGACGTGCGACGGCTTCGCCCTCTACGAGCAGGGCGCCGACGGAGTGTGGCGCAAGCTGCGCGACTACCCCTTCGGCATCGGCGCGCTCGGCGTCCCCGCCCAGGGCTCCTGCCTCGACCATCCCTCCCTGCGCTAGCGCCACCCGTACGGATCTGCCGGGCTCACACCGGCAGCCGCCGGAACACCGCGCGCGGTACGTGCCGCAGCGCCGACATCACCACCCGCATCGCCCCCGGCACCCACACCACCTCGGCCCGTCGCCGCAGCCCCGTCTCGATGGCGAGGGCCACCGCCTCGGGCGTCGTGGCGAGCGGCGCCTCGGCGAGCCCGGCCGTCATCTTCGTACGGACGAAACCGGGGCGTACGACCATGACGTGCACCCCGCTGCCGTGCAGCGCGTCGCCGAGACCCTGCGCGAACGCGTCGAGCCCGGCCTTGCTCGATCCGTAGATGAAATTGCTGCGGCGGGCGCGTTCGCCGGCCACCGACGACAGCACGACGAGCGAGCCGTGGCCCTGCGCCTGGAGCGCCTTCGCGCAGACGAGGCCGGCCGCGACCGCGCCGGTGTAGTTGGTCTGCGCGACCCGCACCGCGGCGAGCGGCTCGCCCTCGTCGCGGGACTGGTCGCCGAGCAGCCCGAACGCGAGCAGCACCATGTCGATGTCGCCCTCGGCGAACACCTTGCCGAGCGCGACCTCGTGCGCGGCGGGGTCGAGCGCGTCGAAGGCGATGGTGTGGACGTCCGCGCCGAGTTCGCGCAGACCGGCCGCCGCCGTGTCGAGGGCGGCCGAGGGGCGGCCCGCGAGCCAGACCGTACGGGTGCGGCGGGCCACCAGACGGCGGGCGGTGGCGAGGCCGATCTCGGACGTACCACCGAGCACGAGCAGCGACTGCGGGGTGCCGAACGCGTCCTTCATCAGGGCTCCTAGAGGAGGAAGGGGAGGTGCGGGGGGAACGGGGGGAACGGGGGGAGCGGTGCGGGCTACAGGCCCAGGCGGCGGCTCATGTCCGAGGTGAAGACGGAGCGCGGGTCCAACTCGGCGCGCAATTCCCGGAATTGGGGCAGCATCGGATACATGCGCTCCACCAGCTCCGGGCGCATCCGCGCGTCCTTCGCCAGGTAGACGCGGCCCCCCGCGCCCGCCACGTGTTCGTCGAGGTCGTCGAGGAGGGCGCCGAGGCCCGGCAGGTTCGCGGGGATGTCGAGGGCGAGGGTCCAGCCGGGGAGCGGGAAGGAGAGCCAGCCGGGGTCGGCCTCGCCGAAGCGTTTGAGTACGGCGAGGAACGAGGGGCAGCCGTGGCGCGCGATGCGGCGCACGATGGCGCGCAGGGCCTCCTCCTGGCCGTGTCCGACGACGAACTGGTACTGCACGAAGCCGCCGCGCCCGTACACGCGGTTCCAGTGCGGCACCCCGTCGAGGGGGTGGAAGAACGTCGAGATGCGCTGGAGTTCGCCCGTGCGGTGCTTGGGCGCCTTGCGGTACCAGAGCTCGTTGAACGCGGTGACGGAGGCGCGGCCGAGCAGCCCTTCGGGCAGGAAGGACGGGGCGGCCGGCAGCCGGCGCGGCCGGAAGGCGAGCGGGGTGCGGGCGGCGCGGGGCGGCAGCATGTCGAGCGGCGCGTGTTCGCCCCGGGTCAGCACCGAACGCCCGGTCGCGCCGCCCCGGGCGAGCAGGTCGATCCAGGCCACGGAGTAGCGGTAGCGGTGGTCGCCCGATTCGAGGCGTGTCATCAAGTCGTCGAGGTCCACCGCGCGTTCGGTGTCGACCGCCATCAACGAGGTCTGCACCGGCAGCAGTTGGATGGTGGCCCGCAGGATGACGCCGGTCAGGCCCATGCCGCCCGCCGTCGCGTCGAAGAGGTCGCTGTCCGCGTCGACGGTCCGTACCGTGCCGTCCGCCGTGAGCAGTTCAAGGGAGTGGACGTGGCGGGTGAAGGAGCCCGAGACATGGTGGTTCTTGCCGTGGATGTCGGCGCCGATCGCCCCGCCGACCGTGACGTAGCGGGTGCCGGGGGTCACGGGGACGAACCAGCCGAGCGGCAGCAGCACCTCCATCAGGCGGTGCAGGCTGACGCCCGCGTCGCAGACCACCACGCCGGCCTCGACGTCGACGGTACGGATGCGGTCGAGCCCGGTCATGTCGAGTACCGCGCCGCCCGCGTTCTGCGCGGCGTCCCCGTACGCCCTGCCGAGCCCGCGGGCGATGGTGCCGCGCGCCCCGCACGCCCGTACGGCGTCCGCCGCCTCCTCGTAGCTACGGGGGTGGAGGAGGCGGGCCGTGGTGGGGGAGGTGCGGCCCCAGCCGCTCACGGACGTCGGCGCTCCGGCGGGGGCGGGCTCGGCGTGGGGGGCGGCGCCCGTCGTGGTGGCGGGCGCCGTGTCGGGCCTGGCGTCGGGCGCGGTGCCGGGCGCCGTGTCGGGTGTCGTGTCGGCAGACATGAATGCGACCGTATCGCCTAACTCGTCCCGTTTGCCCCACTCGCGCGGCTCCCTCGCCCGCGTCGTACGACCCGTCCTGGGCGCGTCTCCCATGGGCGTCGCGCGGCTCCCGGCGGGTGGGGCCCGCGCTCCGCCTCCGCGGCACGACCGCCGCCCCGATAATCACTCACCGAAATGGGTGATTACCTGAGTGTCAGTCCCTTTTGTCCCGTATTCCATCCACCGGGCGCAGGAGAGTCGCCGGTGGCCTCGGCCGGTTGGCGGGCCGACGACGTCACGGAAGAGGGGTGGCAGATGCAGAAGCCGTCGTGTACCGACGCCGACGAAAGGCTCCTGGCCGCGCTGCGCGACTGCGGCACCGACCCGCGGGTGGCCACCGCCGCCCGCACCCTGTCCTGGGCCGGTGAACACGGCGCGCTCTGGCTCGCGGCCGGGCTCGCCGGGGCCGCCGTCGACCGGGACCGGCGCGGTGCCTGGCTGCGCGGTGCCGCCCTGGTCGCCGCCGCCCACCTGACCAGCATGGGCGTCAAGCGCCTGGTGCGCAGACCGCGGCCGCAGCTCGCGGCGGCCGAACCCCTGGTGCGTACCGCGGGGCGGCACTCCTTCCCCAGCTCGCACGCCAGCTCCGCGGCCGCGGCCGCCGTCGCCTACGGGGCGCTGCGGCCGGCGGGGGCGCACCTCGTACCGCCGCTCGCCGCCGCCATGTGCGTCTCGCGCCTGGTCGTCGGGGTGCACTACCCGAGCGACATCGCGGCCGGCGCGCTGCTCGGCGGTGTCACCGCGCGGGTCGGCGCGGCCTGGATGCTGGGCCCCCTCGAAGGGGCCCGCCGATGACCGAGCCCGGCGCCGTACTCCTCGACGACCACGGCGCCGCCGCGACCCCGGCGCCCCGGCGGCTGCTCGGGCTGCCCGGCGCCCTGGTGCGCACCGCGCGGCCCCGCCAGTGGGTCAAGAACGTGCTCGTGGTGGCCGCGCCGGCCGCCGCCGGCCGACTGACGCATCCCCGCGACATCACCCAACTCGCCCTGGTCTTCTGCCTGTTCACCGCTGCGGCCTCGGCCGTCTACCTCATCAACGACGCCCGCGACGCCGAGGCCGACCGCGCCCACCCCGACAAGTGCCGCCGCCCCGTCGCCGCCGGGCAGGTGCCGGTCGCCGCCGCCTATGCCGCCGGCGGGATCCTCGCCGTGCTCGCGCCGCTGGCCGCCGCGCTGACCTGCAACGCGATGACGGCCACGCTCCTGTCCGCGTACGTGGTCATGCAACTCGCGTACTGCGTCAAGCTCAAGCACGTCCTCGTCGTCGACCTGGTGGTCATCACCACTGGTTTCCTGATGCGGGCGATGACCGGAGGGGTCGCACTCGGCATCCCGCTCTCCCGCTGGTTCCTCATCACCGCCGGGTTCGGCGCCCTGTTCATGGTCTCGGCCAAGCGGTACTCCGAGGCGCTCCAGATGGAGGGTCTCGGCGCGGCCACGCGCTCGCTCCTCGACGCCTACACCACCGGCTATCTGCGCTTCGTCTGGCAGCTCGCCGCGGGCGTCGCCGTGCTCGCCTACTGCATGTGGGCGCTGGAGGCCGGCGGCGTCGCCAACGGCGCGCTGCTGCCCTGGCGACAGCTGTCGATGGTGCCCTTCATCGGCGCGATCCTGCGGTACGCCGTCTTCGCCGACCGGGGCGGCGCCGGCGCGCCCGAGGACGTCGTCCTGCACGACCGCGCCCTCGCCGTCATCGGCCTCGTCTGGGTCGCCCTGTACGCGCTCGCGGTGACCGACCTGTGAGCATCGCCAAATCCGAGGTGATCGGCTTCGCGCTGGCCGGCGTCTGTGCGTACGCCGCCGACCTCGGGCTCTTCGTGTGGCTGCGCTCGGGCCTGAACTGGGACCCGGTCGCCGCCAAGTCCCTCTCGTTCGTGGCCGGTTGTACAGTCGCCTACCTCGGCAACGCCTTCGGTACCTACCGGGGCCGCCGGGCCGGCCGGCGCGAGTACGCCGTCTTCTTCGCCGTGAACCTCGCGGGCGCCCTGGTCCAGCTCCTGTGCATCGCCGTCACGCACTACGGCCTCGGGCTCACGTCGCCGCGCGCCGACACCCTCTCCGGGGCCGTCCTCGGCATGGCGCTCGCGACCTGTCTGCGCTTCTGGGGGACGAGAACACTGGTCTTCGCCGCGGAGGCGGAAGGATTGCCTCCGGAAGGACACAGCCGCGCGCGAGAGGGTAGTCGTACGTCATGGACTGGCTGAAGAAACTTCCCGTCGTGGGGCCCTGGGTCGCCCGGCTCATGCTGACCCACGCCTGGCGCTCCTACGAGCGGCTCGACCGGGTCTACTGGTCCAGGCTGGCCGCCGCCATCACCTTCATCAGCTTCCTGGCGCTGTTCCCGCTGCTCACCGTCGGCGCCGCCGTCGCGGCCGCGCTGCTCTCCGGCGATCAGGTGCACAAGCTCCAGAACACCCTCGCCGAACAGGTCCCCGGCATCTCCGACCAGCTCGACCTCCAGTCCCTGATCGACAACGCGGGCACCGTCGGCGTGGTGGCCGGCGCCCTGCTGCTGTTCACCGGTATCGGCTGGGTCTCCCAGATGCGCGGCTGTCTACGCGTGGTGTGGGAGGCCGAGGACACCGACGCCGAGGAGAACCCCGTCCTGCGCAAGCTCAAGGACGGCGGCATCCTGCTGGGCCTCGGCGCCGCGGGCCTCGCCTCCTGGGCGGCCTCCTCCATCGGCTCCACCGCGATCGGCTGGACCGCCGACAAGCTCGGCATCGACGAGGGCGGCGCGGGCGGGGTGTTCCTGCGCGTCGCGGCGATCGCCGTCGCCGTTGGCGCGGACTTCCTGCTCCTGCTGTACGTCCTGACCCTGCTGCCCGGCGTGAGCCCGCCGCGCCGCCGCCTGTTCGTGGCCGCGCTGGTCTTCGCGATCGGCTTCGAACTCCTGAAGCTGCTGCTCGGCGGCTATATGAAGGGCGTCGCCGCCAAGAGCATGTACGGGGCGTTCGGGGTGCCCATCGCGCTGCTGTTGTGGATCAACTTCACGGCGAAGCTGCTCCTGTTCTGCGCGGCGTGGACGGCCACCCCGTCCAAGGAGGACGACCCCGGCCTCATCGACGCCCCGGCCACCGCCGACGCCCCGGCCACCGCCGACGCCCCGGCCACCGCCGACCGGCCCGGCTCGACCGGCGACGGGACCGGCTCTACCGCCGCGAAGCCCGGCTCGACCGCCGACGGCCCCGGCTCCAGTGCCGCGAAGCCCCGCCGAGCCGTCGACAAGCCCGGCTCTACCGCCTCCGGAGCGGCCAGCGCCGATTGATCAGGAAGACCGCGCCCGCCACGAGGACCAGCGCGCCGCCGGCGATGCCGAGCGCGGTGCCGGCGCCGGCGCTCTCGCCCTGGGCGGCGGCCGCCTGCCCTGGGCGGTTCTTCGCGCCGGCCTGTGCGTTGCCGGCGCTCGCGCCGGTGCTCGTACCGGGCTTCGCCGTCGCCGTCGCCGACTTGGGCGGGACCAAGTCACCGACCGGGGTGACCTTCCCGCCCGCCGCGAACCCCCAGTCGAGCAGCCGCGCCGCCTCCTTGTAGACGGCCTGGCTCTCGCGTGCTTCCGGGTTCATGACGGTGACCAGGAGCACCTTGCCGTTGCGCTCGGCGACCCCGGTGAAGGTGGCGCCCGCGTTGGTGGTGTTGCCGTTCTTGACGCCCGCGATGCCCTTGTACGGGTTGAGCCCGAAGTCGCCGGTGAGCAGCCGGTTGGTGTTCTGGATCTCGAACATCTCGCGCTTCTTGTCCTTGCTCTCGGCGCCGGGGAACTTCGCGGTCGCCGTCGCGCAGTACTCGCGGAAGTCCTTGTTCTGCAGCCCCGCGCGGGCGAACAGCGTCAGGTCGTACGCGCTGGAGACCTGGCCCGGCATGTCGTAGCCGTCCGGTGAGACGACACGGGTGTCGAGGGCCTGGAGGTCGTCGGCCTTGGCCTGCATGTCCTGAACGGTCTGGGCGACGCCGCCGTTCATCGAGGACAGCACGTGCACGGCGTCGTTGCCCGAGCGCAGGAAGACCCCGAGCCACAGGTCGTGCACCGAGTACGACAGGTTCTCCTTCACGCCGACCAGACTGCTGCCCGCGCCGAGCCCGGCCAGGTCCTTCGCCACCACCAGGTGCTGCTCGTCCCGGGAGAACTTGGGCAGCACGGTGTCGGCGAAGAGCATCTTCAAGGTGGAGGCGGGCGGCAGCCGCCAGTGCGCGTTGTGCGAGGCGAGCACCTTGCCGCTCTCGGCGTCCGCGACGATCCAGGACCGTCCGGTCACCTCCTTGGGAAGCACGGGCGCGCCCGCGCCGAGGCGCACCTGGGTGCCGGCCTCGCCGAGCAGGTCCCCGCCCACCTTCGACATGCCGGTGGGCGGCGCGTCGCTCCGCTGGCCCGGGGCGCCGGGCGTCGGGGATGCGGCGGGCTTGTCGTCCCCGGGCGCCGCCGCGGCGGGCACCGCGGCAAGCGCGGGAAGCACGGCGGCGGCGGCGGCCACGGCTGCGGACCGGGCGAGCCGGCCGGCCCGCTTCGGCGTGCGCGGGCGCGACGCGGGGAGAAGGGGATGCTCGGCGCTCTGGTTCACGTTCACGGGAGACACGTTCGAGAACGTACAGGCTGCGACCGGCGATCCGATCATCGTACGGATGACCCGCCGAGAGCTCCCACCCGGCCGGAGGTGCCCAAGGGTGAACGCCGATACTGGAGCCATGAAACTCAGCCGCCCCCTCTCCTGGTTCCTGCTCGCCTTCGGCGCGTGGAGCTGGGTCATCTGGATCACTTTCGTGAAGAACCTGTGGAAGGACGGCAGTGGTCTCGCCTTCGACGCCGCCGGGGACCCCACCGCCTACTTCTGGATCCATCTCCTGCTCGCCATCACGTCGTTTCTCCTGGGGACGGCGGTGGGCGTGATCGGATTCCGTTCGCTGCGTACGCTGCGCCGTGAACAGGCGGATACGGAGGGTTCCGTCACGCTCGGCTAACGAGTAGCTGTGAGCGAATGGTTGTCTCTTCCACAATGTGAAGGTCGTGTGATTGGGTGAGCTCCATCACGGGCGCAGCGTGCCGACTCCGCGCGTTCGGCAAGGGTGGGGCGTTCCGAGGAGAGCACGGCGATGCGGTCGATCCGTATGCGAATGGTGGCAATAGGCGCGGCGGTGGTGGTCGCGGGCGTAGGGGGCTGGCAGCTGCTGCCGTCCGATCACGAGAAGAAGGACCCCATCACCGTCGGCACCACCGACGTCATCACGTCGCTCGACCCGGCGGGTGCCTACGACGCGGGTTCCTGGGCCGTCTACAACAACGTCTACCAGTCGCTGCTGACCTTCCGCGAAGGCAGTTCGACGCCGGTTCCGGACGCCGCGAAGAGCTGCACCTTCATCGGGCAGAAGCTCCAGACGTACCAGTGCGTGCTCCGCGACGGCATCAGCTTCTCCAGCGGGCGCACGATGACCGCCGAGGACGTGAAGTTCTCGTTCGACCGGATCGTGAAGATCAACTCCGATCTCGGCCCCCTGCCGCTGTTCGCGATGATCGCCTCGGTGAAGGCCGAGGGGAACACGGTCACCTTCAACCTGAAGTCGAAGGACGCCACCTTCCCCTCGAAGCTCGCCACGGGCGCGGGCTCGATCGTCGACAGCACCCAGTACCCGGCGGGCGCACTGCGCAAGGGCGACTCGGTGAGCGGGTCGGGCCCGTACCTGCTCAAGGGGTACACGAAGGACGCCTCGGGGCGTCCGGTCAGCGCCGACCTGGAACCCAACCCCCACTACCAGGGCGCGGTGACCAGGACCGGGCTGCCCATCACGGTGCGCTACTTCGCCGAGGCCGACCAGCTCAACGACGCCTGGCAGGCCAAGCAGGTCGACGTCACCCACCGCGAGATGCCGCCGGCGGTCCTCGCCAAGCTCTCGCCCGGCCCCAGTCTGCGGATCACCACCTCGCCCGGCTACGACATCCGCACGATGAACTTCAACGTCAAGTCGCCGAGCCCGGTCTCCAAGGTCAAGGTCCGTGAGGCCGCCGCCGCGCTCATCGACCGCGGCGCGCTCGTCAACGCCGTCTACAGCGGCACCGTCGACCCCCTGTACTCGGTGATCCCGCAGGGCTTCACCGGCCACAGCACCGCGTTCTTCGACGCCTACCCGCAGCCCGACGCGGTCCGGGCGAAGGCGCTTCTGAAGGGCGAACAGCTCCCGGTCCGCTTCGACATGGCCTACCGCAAGCTCGG
The DNA here is from genome assembly GCF_040651795.1 of Streptomyces sp. NPDC048361. Lineage (NCBI taxonomy): Bacteria > Bacillati > Actinomycetota > Actinomycetes > Kitasatosporales > Streptomycetaceae > Streptomyces > Streptomyces sp. NPDC048361. The sequence continues at coordinate 54,897 of NZ_JBEZKW010000046.1, read as the reverse complement.
CGCGAACGGCGCGGAGGCCGAGGAGATCAAGAAGCAGCTCGAAAAGGACGGCCTCTTCAAGGTCACCCTGATCGCCGAGGCCGACTGGCCGAAGATGCAGCAGAACTACGCCGAGGGCAAGTACGACGCGTACACGGCGGGCTGGCTCGCCGACTTCCCCGACCCCGACAACTTCAGCCAGCCGCTCGTCGGCACCGGCAACAGCCTCCACAACAACTACTCCGACAAGACGGCCGACCAGCTCATCCGCCAGACCCAGGAATACACCGACCGCGGCCGTGCCGCGGACGACTTCAAGGCGCTCCAGGAGAAGGTCGCCGAGGACGTTCCGCTGATCCCGCTGTGGCAGGGCAAGAACTACGTGCTCGGCAGCAAGGACATCAGCGGCTCGCAGTACCTCTCGGACGGCACGGGAGTGTGGCGGCTGTGGGAGCTGGGCTGGATCTGAGCCGGGGCCGCGTGCCGCTGGGGCGGGTCCGCGTGCCGGTGGCGCCGGGTCCGCGTGCCGGTGGCGCCGGCGGGGGCAGGGCCGCGGCGCGTGGCGGCGGCCCGATGGGCCCCCGGGGTGGAAGTGAACCAGCGGGGTTGACCCAAAGGGCTTCTGTCCAAGGGGTCACCGGTTCTGCTCCATTGACCGCGCCCGGACTCACTGCTTCCGTCGAAGGATGCGCCTTTCCCGCCGTACGCTCCTGAGCTCACTCGCCGGATCGGCCCTCGCCCTCGGGGCGGGCACCGGGACCGGGCATGCCGCCGGGGCCCGGGGTCCCGCCGCACCGGATCCCGCCGCGCGGGCGCTGGCCCGGCTGCTGCCCCGCCACACCGGCCAGGTCACCTTCCGTACCCCGGCACGCGCGGCCGGCCCCGACGGCTTCCGCGTCTCGGGCGGGGCCGGCCGGATCCTCGTCGAGGGCACCACCCCGGCCGTCCAACTCACCGGATTCCACTGGTACTTGCGACACGTGGCCAACGCCCACATCTCCTGGGCCGGCGAGCAGACCACCCTGCCCGCCACCCTGCCGGCCGTGCCCGCGCCCATCGAGAGGTCGGCCGGCGTCGCCCATCGCTTCGCCTTCAACGACACCAACGACGGCTACACCGGCCCCTACCACGACTGGACGTACTGGGAGCGCGAGCTCGACGTCCTGGCCCTGCACGGCTACAACGAGGTGCTCGTCTACCTCGGCGCCGACACCGTCTACCACCGCACCTTCCTCCAGCACGGCTACGACGACGCCGAACTGCGCGCCTGGCTCCCCGGGCCCGCGCACCAGCCGTGGTGGCTGCTCCAGAACATGTCCGGCTTCGGTGGCCCGCTCACCCAGCAACTCCTCGACGAGCGGGCCGAGTTGGCCATCCGCGTCGTCACGAGGCTGCGCGAACTCGGCATGAGTCCGGTGCTGCCCGGCTACTTCGGGACCGTCCCGCCGGGCTTCGCAGACCGCGACCCGGACGCCCGCGTGGTGCCACAGGGCGTCTGGGGCGGCTTCCCCCGGCCCGACTGGCTCGACCCCCGCACCGACTCCTTCGCCCGGGTCGCGCAGACGTTCTACGACGTACAGAACGAACTGCTCGGCGCCGCTCCCGCGTACAAGATGGACCTGCTGCACGAGGGCGGCACCCCCGGAGACGTGCCGATCGGCGACGCCGCGCGGGCCGTCGAAACCGCGCTGCGCACCGCGCATCCCGGGGCGTTGTGGACCATCCTGGGCTGGCAGAACAACCCGCACCGCGAGATCGTCGAAGCCGTCGACAAGACCAGGCTGTTCATCGTCGACGGCCTCTCCGACCGCTTCCCCTCCGTCACCGACCGCGAGGCGAGCTGGGAGGGCACGCCGTACGCCTTCGGCTCCATCTGGAACTTCGGCGGCCACACCGCGATGGGCGCCAACACCCCCGACTGGGCTTCCCTGTACGAGAGGTGGCGCACCAAGCCCGACAGTGCGCTCGACGGCATCGCGCTCATGCCGGAGGGCGCGGACAACAACCCGGCCGCGTTCGCCCTCTTCTCCGACCTGCCCTGGACGGACGGACCGCTCGACCTGGCGGAGTGGTTCCGGCAGTGGCCGCGCTACCGGTACGGTGCCGACGACGCGCACGCGGCCAGCGCGTGGGACGTGCTGCGCCGCACCGCGTACGGCACCACGCGCGCCGACTCCTGGAGCGAGGGTGCGGACGGCCTGTTCGGCGCCCGCCCCGACCTGAACGCCCTGTCGGCCGCGTACTTCTCTCCCCACCAACTCCGTTACGACGCAGCCGAGTTCGCAAAAGCGCTGCCTGCCCTCCTGGCCGTGGCGCCGGCCCTGCGCACCTCGACGGCCTACCGCTACGACCTGCTCGACGTGGCCCGCCAGATCCTCTCCAACCGGTCCCGGCTGCTGCTCCCCGGCATCCGCGCCGCCTACGAGGCGAAGGACACGGCACGGTTCGCGCGCCTGACGGGGGAGTGGCTCGACGACATGGCCCTGCTCGAACGGGTCGTCGCCACCGACCGGGGTCATCTCCTGGGCCGGTGGCTCGCCGACGCGCGGTCGTGGGGCGTGACCGCGCAGGAGAAGGACCGCCTGGAGTACGACGCGCTGACGCTGCTCACGGTGTGGGGGCCCCGCGCCGCCGCCGACGACGGGCATCTGCGGGACTACGCCAACCGGGAGTGGTCCGGCCTGGTGGGCGGCCTCTACACGCTCCGCTGGCGCACGTACTTCGACACCCTCACCACCGCGCTCACCACGGGCCGCCCGCCGGCCCCCGTCGACTGGTACGCCCTGGAGGACACCTGGGTGCGCACCCACCCGCCGTTCCCGACGGAGCCCAAGGGGGACATCGTGAAGGTGGCGGGGGAGGTGAGCCGGGCGCTGGGCCTGTGACACCCGCGCGGCCCCCCTCGCGCGGCCCGCCCTCGCGCGTCCCGGCCTCGCGCGGCGTGCCCTCGCTGGGCGCGGTTAGCTCCGCTTGCGGGAGGCCGCCGCCTGGGACATCCCCGGCAGGAAGTCCGTGAACAGCTCGTGCACCTCGTGCACGAGCGGCCGCAGCACCCGGAACCGGGCGAGCGCGATGCCCCGGGTGGTGAGCTTGGCGCCCCGCGCCGCGAGCCGGTAGCTGCGCTCCCGGCCGGGCGAGCGGTCGAAGACCCAGTACAGGACGAGCCCCATCTGCGACAGCCACATCAACTCGGGCAGCACGTCGGCGAGTTCGGCCGGCACCTTGGTCTTCGTGCCGGCGAGCACCTCCCGGTGCACGGAGATCGCGGCCTCGCGCGCGTGCTCCGACTCCGTGGAGAACGGGCTGAGCGGGCTGTCCGGATCCGCCGCGTTCTTGAAGAACTGCGCCGCGAACTCGTGGTACGGCGACGCGATGTCGAGCCAGACCCGCAGCACCCCGGCGAGCCGCGCCTCCAGCTCCGTCTCGGTGTCCAGCACCTCCCGCACCGCGGCGTGGTGCTGGGCGGCGATCCGGTCGTAGAAGCCCTGGATCAGGTGCTCCTTGCCGGCGAAGTAGTAGTACGCGTTACCGACCGAGACCCCGGCCTCCTGGGCGATGGCCCGCATCGTGGTCTTGTCGTACCCCCGCTCCTGGAAGAGCCGCATCGCGGTCTCCAGAATCAGGGTGCGGGTCTGCTCACCCTTGGCGGGGCGAGACCCGGCCACATCCGGGGCCGTCTCTTCAGGAGCGTTCTCTGCTGGCACGGCAAGAGCCTAATCGGCCAGGTGGCGACGGAGACGACAGGGTTGGTTCACATGCTGAGCGAACGGGCGTAGTTGACCTGGCCCATCACCCACGGGAACGTGCCGACGTCGGTGGCCGGAATCATGCCGCGATGAAGGGCAGCATCAGGTCGGTCAGCCCGCGCCCATGGGCGCCGTCTACTGGGGGCGTCACGCGGATCTGCCCCTTGATGATCTCGATGCGGTAGCCGGGGAGCCGCTCCGTGAGCGGGTTGGCCTCGTCGAGCAGCGATGCCTCGCTGTCCTTGGGGTGCTCGGCGGGCGCGCTCCGGTGGGGACGCTCTGCGGGTGCTGCGGACATCACGTGCCTCCCGTAGCTGCTGGTCGAGGCCATCATCGTAGGACGGGCAGGGCCCCCGCCGGGATCACCGCGCGTTCACCCGCACGTGCGAGGGCCCCGCACCCGGAAGCGAAGTTCCGGGTGCGGGGCCCTCGTCAGAGCCGTACAGACGCGTACAGGATCAGAAGCGGCGCGTGATCAGGGCGCGCTTCACTTCCTGGATGGCCTTGGTGACCTCGATGCCGCGGGGGCACGCGTCGGTGCAGTTGAACGTGGTGCGGCAACGCCACACGCCGTCCTTGTCGTTGAGGATCTCCAGGCGCTGCTCGCCCGCCTCGTCACGGCTGTCGAAGATGAAGCGGTGTGCGTTCACGATCGCGGCCGGGCCGAAGTACTGGCCGTCGTTCCAGAAGACCGGGCACGACGACGTGCACGCCGCGCACAGGATGCACTTGGTCGTGTCGTCGAAGCGCTCGCGGTCCTCGGGGGACTGCAGACGCTCACGCGTCGGCTCGTTGCCCTTCGTGATGAGGAAGGGCATCACGTCGCGGTACGCCTGGAAGAACGGCTCCATGTCCACAACCAGGTCCTTCTGGACCGTGAGGCCCTTGATGGCCTCGATGGTGATGGGCTTGGACGGGTTGATGTCCTTGATCAGCGTCTTGCAGGCGAGGCGGTTCTTGCCGTTGATGCGCATGGCGTCGGAACCGCAGATGCCGTGGGCGCAGGAGCGACGGAAGGTCAGCGACCCGTCGATCTCCCACTTGATCTTGTGGAGACCGTCGAGCACACGCTCCTTCGGGTCGATCTCCAGCTCGAAGTCCTCCCACGTCGCTTCCTCGGAGATCTCCGGGTTGAAGCGGCGGATGCGGAAGGTGACGGTGATGTACGGCGAGTCGGCGAAGCCGGGCTCCGGCGCGCCGGCCGTGCCGGGCTTGTCCAGGGTCGGGGTGGCCATCAGTACTTACGCTCCATCGGCTGGTAGCGGGTCTGGACGACGGGCTTGTAGTCGAGGCGGATCGAGTCCTTGCCGCCGTCCGCGACCTCGCGGTACGCCATGGTGTGGCGCATGAAATTGACGTCGTCGCGGTTGGGGTAGTCCTCGCGGTAGTGACCGCCGCGGGACTCCTTGCGCGCCAGGGCGGACACGGCCATGACCTCGGCCAGGTCGAGCAGGTTGCCCAGCTCGATGGCCTCCAGCAGGTCGGTGTTGAACCGCTTGCCCTTGTCCTGCACGGACACGTTCTTGTACCGCTCGCGCAGCTCGGCGATCTTCTCGACCGCCGTCTTGATCGTCTGCTCGGTGCGGAAGACCATGACGTTGGCGTCCATGGTCTCCTGCAGCTCCTTGCGGATGACCGCCACGCGCTCGGTGCCGGTCGCCGACAGCAGGTTCGCGACCTGCGCCTCGACCAGCGCCGCCGGGTTCTCCGGAAGCTCCGCGAACTCCGTGGTGTGGGCGTACTCGGCGGCGGCGATGCCCGCGCGCTTGCCGAACACGTTGATGTCCAGGAGCGAGTTGGTGCCCAGGCGGTTGGCGCCGTGCACGGAGACACAGGCGACCTCGCCGGCCGCGTACAGACCCGGCACGACCGTGGTGTTGTCCGAGAGGACCTCACCCTGGACGTTGGTCGGGATGCCGCCCATGGCGTAGTGCGCGGTGGGCTGGATCGGGATCGGGTCCGTGTACGGCTCGATGCCCAGGTAGGTGCGCGCGAACTCCGTGATGTCCGGGAGCTTGGCGTCGAGCTGCTCCGGCGGGAGGTGCGTCAGGTCGAGGTAGACGTGGTCGCCCTCGGGACCGCAGCCGCGGCCCTCGCGGATCTCCGTGTAGATGGAGCGCGAGACGACGTCACGGGAGGCGAGGTCCTTCATGACCGGCGCGTACTTCTCCATGAAGCGCTCGCCGTCCTTGTTGCGCAGGATGCCGCCCTCACCGCGGGCGCCCTCCGTCAGCAGGATGCCCATGCGCCAGATGCCCGTCGGGTGGAACTGGAAGAACTCCATGTCCTCCAGGGGCAGCCCGCGGCGGTAGCACGCGGCCTGGCCGTCACCGGTCAGGGTGTGCGCGTTGGAGGTCACCTTGAAGAACTTGCCGGTGCCGCCCGAGGCGTACACGACGGACTTGGCCTGGAAGATGTGGATCTCGCCGGTGGCCAGCTCGTAGGCGACGACACCGGCGGACTTCTTGACGCCGTCCTCCTCGACCAGGAGCTGATCGAGGACGTAGAACTCGTTGAAGAACTCCACGCCCTCCTTGATGCAGTTCTGGTAGAGCGTCTGAAGGATCATGTGGCCGGTGCGGTCGCCCGAGTAGCAGGCACGGCGGACCGGGGCCTCGCCGTGGTTGCGGGAGTGACCGCCGAAGCGGCGCTGGTCGATCTCACCCTTGGGCGTACGGCCGAAGGGCAGGCCCATCTTCTCCAGGTCGAGGACCGCGTCGATGGCCTCCTTCGCCAGGATCTCGGCGGCGTCCTGATCGACCAGGTAGTCGCCGCCCTTGATCGTGTCGAAGGTGTGCCACTCCCAGTTGTCCTCCTCCACGTTGGCGAGCGCGGCGGCCATGCCGCCCTGCGCCGCACCGGTGTGGGAGCGGGTGGGGTAGAGCTTGGTCAGCACGGCGGTGCGGCTGCGCTTGGTCGACTCGATGGCCGCGCGCATACCGGCGCCGCCGGCGCCGACGATGACGGTGTCGTACTTGTGGATCTTCATCGTTGAATTCCTCAGTCCCTCAGCCCGTGGCCTAGCGCATGTTCGGGTCGAAGGTGAAGATCACCAGCGTGCCCAGCAGGACGGTGAACACCGTGGCGGTGTAGAGCAGCATCTTCAGCCAGAAGCGGGTGTTGTCCCGCTGCGCGTAGTCGTTGATGACGGTGCGCAGGCCGTTGGCGCCGTGCAGCATGGCCAGCCACAGCATGGCCAGGTCCCAGACCTGCCAGAACGGGGACGCCCAGCGGCCCGCGACGAACGCGAAGCCGATCTTGGAGACGCCGCCGTCGAGGACGAGCTGGATCAGCAGGTGGCCCAGGACCAGGACGACCAGCACGATGCCGGACAGCCGCATGAACATCCAGCCGTACAGCTCGAAGTTGGTGCGGGTCGACTTGGGGGTCTTCCTGGTGCGCTGGCGCGGGGCCTCGATGAGCGGGGCCGGGTGATCGGTGTCGTACAGGCTCGCGCCCTCGACTTCCCCGATCGCGGCAGCGGAAGAGGTTTCGGCAGACATCTCAGTCCTCAGCTCCCGAACAGTACGCGAGCGGCGTGCCCGAGCACCGGGTAGATCGCCATGACCATCAACACGACCCAGACGCCGACCACGGTCCAGAGCATCTGCTTCTGGTAGCGCGGGCCCTTGGCCCAGAAGTCGACGGCGATGATGCGCAGGCCGTTGAGCGCGTGGAACAGGATCGCGGCGACGAGGCCGTATTCCAGACACGCAACGATGGGCGTCTTGTAGGTGGCCACGACCTTGTCGTACGCCTCGGGGGAGACACGCACGAGAGCGGTGTCGAGGACGTGGACGAACAGGAAGAAGAAAATGAGGACGCCGGTGACTCGATGAGCCACCCAGGACCACATTCCTTCCCGGCCGCGGTACAGCGTTCCAGCCGGCACGGAAGAACCCTCCGGGAGCGGTGTGAAGGGCCGGCCGGCTTCAGTGTCGGTCTGACCCGGCCGGGTACGGTCCACCGGCCCCGGTCATCGTAGCGACGAGTTGTCGGTTCCCTCGCGCCGGGTCCATAGGTGTGATCAAACAGGCAATCAAACAGGCTCGTACGGCCTAGAGGACACGGGATGCGGCGGTCCACGCGCCGGGTTCGGGGTGGCTTGCCACGAGATGGGCGAGCCGGGCCCGGGCGAGGCGGCGCAGCTCGTCGGCGGCGATCGAGCGCTCATCGTCCCGCTCGTTGTTCATCCGTACGCGGATCCCGGTCAGTACCCGGTCGAGGTGCTCGGCCGGGTCGACGCCGTCGAGGCAGATCACGAAGGCGTGCCGGAAACGGCTCTCGTACGCGGCGTGTGCCGCCGAGAGCGCCGTGTGCGCGGCCTGCGGGGCGCTCTCGTGCAGGCCGGGCGAGGCCTCGTCGGCCAGCGCCTCGTCGAGGTCGGCGGCGCTCAGGTCGTAGCTCGCCTCGTCGGCCGCGGCGAGCAGGGAGCCGAGATCCGGGTAGGGGCGGTGGGCGGCGATCCGCAGGGCCCAGCGGCGGCTGGCGCAGCAGGCGAGCAGGGCGGCCTCGGCGGCGCCGGCCGACGCGTGGTTGAACCGGTCGAGCCCGCCGAGGCGTGGCGGGGCAGCCGGAACGGATGTGCCCCGTACCTGATTCGGTATGGCCGCTCGCCCCTGGGCACGAGGAGTGTGATGGAGTGTCGGCGGTCGCTTCCGGGGGCCGGTGTGGGCTTCGCTGGACAGCGTGGGCTCCTCGAAACACCGCGCGGGACGGTGCAGTGCGGGACGGACGGGCTCGGAGCACGGAGACTGGAGGGGACAGGGAGGTGGGAGTGCCGCCACGCTATCGACGTGGAGCGGGAGGCGCCCGGGGGTTGAGCGAAAGTTCACCCGGACGTGAGCACATAGTCACGCGTGGTAGACGGTCTCCCGGGCATTTCGGCGCCCGGTCGCGGGGCCGCCCGGCGAGTCCCCCCGGTCCTTCGGTGCCTGGTCGCGGGGCCGCCCGGCCGACAGGCGGGGGAGTCGGCTTGGCCCTTACCCTTGGGCGACGGGAGGTTTCTGAGTGATGTCGCGTTTCAGGATGTCACGGGCCCGGACGCCGCGGTCCGGCGATCCGAAGGGGTCGTCTTCGCCGGCGTCCGAGGCGCGCGCCTCTCAGTCACGCCCGTGGGCACGACCCTCGGCACGGTCCTGGGTGCGGTCCTGGGCACAGTCCTGGGAGCGGTTCTGGGCGGGGTCCTGGGCAGCGTCCTGGGAACGGCCCGCCTGGCTGCACCGGCCGCGCGGCCCGCGCGCCCTGATGCTGAGGGTGGGCCTCGCCTGCCTCTCGGTGCTCGCGCTGATCATCGCGGTCTGGCCGGACGACGACACGCACGGCGGCCACGGCGGCCCGGTCGACAGCAGGCGCGCCTCGTCGGCGCTGCCCGCCCCGTCGCCGATCTACCCGATCTCCTCGCCGCCCCGCACGATCCCCTCCGTACGGGAACACCACGCAGCCCGCGGGCCCGGGTTCCGGCCGGTCGGCTCGACCCGGGTGATCGTGGCCACCGGCAGCGAGAGCCTCGCCGACGAGGGGAAGCTGTTCGCGCAGGAGCTGGGCGTCGGCTACACCACCGGCGCGAAGCCGGGCGCGGGCGACATCGAGCTGGCGCTGAACCGGCCTGCCGCCGGGCAGAAGCCCGTACCCGAGTCGTACACCCTGAGCACCGCCGACCGCCGGGTGCGGATCACCGGGGACGACGACGCCGGGGTGTTCTACGGCACCCGCACCCTCAAGCAGGCGCTCAAGGGCGGCGGGGTGATGCCCGAGGGCGTCGTCAAGGACCGGCCCGACAAGCCGCAGCGGGGGCTCAACCTCGACATCGCGCGCAAGCCGTACACCGAGACCTGGATCGAAGCCCAGCTGCGGCAGATGGCCGACCTGAAAATGAACCAGCTCGGGCTGCACTTCTCCGACGACCAGGCCTTCCGCGTCGAGTCGCAGAGCCACCCCGAGATCGTCTCGCGCGACCACCTCAGCAAGCGCGACGTCCAGCGGATCGTGGCGCTCGCCACCAAGCTGCACATCACGGTGGTTCCCGAGATCGACTCGCCGGGCCACCTCGGCGCGGTGATCGCCGCCCACCCCGACCTCCAACTGCGCGACAAGGACGGCAAGGCGGTCAAGGGCGCCATCGACATCGCCAACCCCGACTCCGCGCGCATCGTCGACGACCTGCTGCGCGAGTACGCCGATCTCTTCCCCGGGGCGTACTGGCACCTGGGCGGTGACGAGTACCAGGCACTCGTGGTGAAGGCGCCGGCCACCCCCGAATCCACCTATCCGGGTCTCGCGGCCGCCGCCCGGGCCAAGTACGGCTCCAAGGGCAGCATCAAGGACCTGGCCACCGGGTGGCTCAACGACCGCGCCGAGACGGTCGATTCGGCGAGCGCAGGCCGCACCCTGAAGGCGTGGAACGACGGTTTCTTCGCCGGCGGCGAGGTCTCCGCCGACCAGGGCCGCGAGGTCGAGTACTGGACGGGCAAGGAGATCGGCGCCCGTCCGCCCGAGGAGTACCTCGCCGAGGGCCGCCCGGTGGTCAACCTCAACGACGAGTACCTCTACTACGTGCTGGGCGAGCCGAACACCTTCAAGTACCCGACGGGCAAGCGGATCTACGAGGAGTGGACACCGCTGGTGCTGCGCGGGACCAAGCCGGTGGACGCCAAGTACGCGGGCCAGATCCTGGGCGGCCGCTTCGCGGTCTGGGGCGACATCCCCAGCGCCCAGACCGAGGAACAGGTGGCCCGTGGCATCCGCATGCCGCTGCGCGCGACGGCCCAGAAACTGTGGGACGCGCGCACGCCGGCGATGGCCTGGGAGGAATTCAAGTCCCTGGCGGACCGGCTGGGGTGAACTCAGCCGGCCCGTGCCGGGGGTGAACGCGGAGGAGCCCTGCTCGGCCCCCGGCGATCGCGCAGCACTTCCCATCGTATTGCCTGCTCAGCGCAGGTGAGTTCGGAGGACGACCGGGGCCGCCACCCTGGCCCGATCGGGCCTTGGATGGGCACTGACCAGGCGTTTTGTCGCCCAGTTGCAGGTTCTCGCCTACCGTCTGGACCGGCCCTCATTCGGGTGTTTCTGACTGTTCCTGACTGCTGTTGGTCACACGTTGGTCATGCGGCCAAACATCGGATCGGCCTCTGCGGGCTGTCGCGCTGGAAGTTGTCCTCCCGCCGGTGGGGCGGGTGGCTGATCTTTAAGGTCCGGATGTCGCAGCCCGGTGCATGAAGTCCAGTACGACGTTTTCTGTCGAAGTAGACTTAGACGAATTTCGTCGCAGCCGATGTGTGGGAGGGCGAGTGAAGACAGGTCTGCCAGCCAAGCCGGGTGATGTGATCGACCGGGACCGGGAGTGGCATCTGCTCGCGGAGTTCCTCACTGACCCAGATCCGGCGATGCGGCTAGGCATCGTGTCGGGGCGGCGGCGGCACGGGAAGTCGTACCTCCTACAGGCTCTGTCCGAGCAGGTCGGCGGCCTGTACGTGACAGCGGTCCGGGAGGAGGGGCGGCTGCCCGCGATCCAACGGTTCAGCGACGCGGTCGCCGCCCATGCCGGCCTGCGGCCAGGAAGTCTGCGACTGACCGACTGGCGTGATGTGTTGTCCAACGCCCTTGATGTGACGGCTCGTTCGGCCCGCCCGCTACTGGTGATCGACGAGCTGCCGTATCTGCTCCAGCACTCGCCTGAGATCCCGGGGCTGCTACAGCAGCTCTACGACGAACGTCAGCGGGGTGCCCGTCCCGGTGCCGGGCCGGGCCCGCGGCTGATCCTCTGCGGCTCCGCGATGAGTGTCATGCACGAATTGCTCTCGGGGACCAAGCCGCTGCGGGGGCGTGCGGTGGTCGATCTACGCCTGGGTGCCTTCGACTACCGGGACAGTCGGACCTTCTGGCAGATCGCCGACCCGCTGACCGCGCTGAAGGTCCACGCGGTCCTGGGCGGAGCCCCGGGCTACCGACCGGTGGCTGCCCGGCCGCACCCGGACGACGGCTTCGACACCTGGCTCACCAGGACGTTGCTCGACCCGGGGCGGGCGGTGTACTCGCGTACCGAGACCGGGTACCTGCTGCGCGAGGACCCGAGGATCACGCAGCACACGCTCTACTACGACATCCTCACCGCGATCGCGAATGGCGCCACCACCCCCAGCAAGATCGGTGCTGCCCTGGAGCGCCCACGCAACGCCGTCGCCCACCCCCTCGGAGTGCTGGAATCCACCGGTTACATCCGACGGGAACAGGACATCCTCCGCTCCCGGCACCCCGTCATCACGCTCGCTGACCCCGTTATCCGCTTCAACCAACTCATCACCCTCCCGCAGGCCGCCGCCGTGGATCAGGGTTTCGCCGAGCAGGTGTGGCAGCAGGCCGCTCCGACCTTCAACTCCAAGATCCTCGGACCCCACTTCGAGGACTTGGCTCGCGACTTCACCCGCCGCTACGCCCACACACTGCTGCCCGGTGGACTGCCTGGCCCGGTAGGCACCACCGAGGTCGCCGACCAGGCCGCCCGGACCAAGCATGAGGTCGATGTCATCGCCCTGGCCGCAGGCGAGCGCCCGCAGGCTCCCCGCGCGAGGATCGCGCTGCTGGGCGAGGCCAAGGCGACCGCCGCCCGGCGTGGAATCGGTGATCTCGAGCGCTTGGAGCGCATTCGTGCCCTGCTTGCTGATCAGGGGTACGACACCGCCGCCACCACTCTGGCCCTGTATTCACTGCACGGCTTCTATCCCGATCTGGTCGACCTGGCAGACCGGCGCGACGACCTCCTTCTGGTCGATCTGCCTACCCTTTACGGCGGCTGACGCCGACAGCCAGCGCTCCTGTCGAAGTTCGCCGAGCCACGGGGGGAACGGCGAAATGTGCGACGGTTGTCGGAGCGCCTGTACCTCTATCAGGATAGGTACGGCGAGGCGCGATGGGCGGTCGAGCGGGCGATCCGTATCGCACGCGACCACCGGGTCCCGATCAACCTGCGGCGGTCGCTCACCGTACTGGCCTCACGCATGTGCAGGGCCTCAGAACCCCATCTGGACGGTTCAGTGCCAGGATCACACGAGACGCCTGGCCGGTTGGTCACGCGTTGGCCACGTTGGTCACCGCTGCCGCGCATCGTCCCAGGTCGGATGGGATAAAACGGGAGGACGACCGGGGCCGCCACCCCCCACAGGAGAGGCCCCGGCCGTCTTCCGGCGGGGTCGTTGTGGCGACCCCGTACTCCTTTCAGCGCCGAGCGTGCGTTTTCTGTCACACCGCGCTGTGTCAGGAGGTAGTTGCAGGTTGTACAAGGCGTGGACTTATGGGGCGCCGAGGCCGTAGCGTGCAGATTCGCCTACGGAGATGCGACCGTGATGACCAGCGGGGACATCGAGACAGTCAGTCAAGACAGGGTGCAGGGATTGCTGGGGGACGACGCGGAGCTGACCGCCGCGGTGCTCAGGGCGCAGGACGGGGACGAGGACGCCTTCCGTGCCGTCTACCGCGCCGTGCACCCGCGCCTGCTCGGTTACATCCGCACGCTGGTCGGCGAACCCGACACCGAGGACGTGGCCTCCGAGGCCTGGCTCCAGATTGCCCGCGACCTCGAACGCTTCACGGGTGACGCCGACCGTTTCCGCGGCTGGGCCGCCCGCATCGCCCGCAACCGGGCCCTCGACCACATCCGGATGCGTGGCCGCAGGCCCGCCGTCGGCGGCGACGAGAGCGAGCTGGCCGCACGCCCCGCCGAGTCGGACACCGCCGACGAGGCGCTGGAGGCGCTCGGCACCGGACGTACGATGGCGCTCATCGCCCAGCTCCCGCAGGACCAGGCCGAGGCCGTGGTGTTGCGCGTGGTGGTCGGCCTCGACGCGAAGAGCGCGGCGCAGACCCTGGGCAAACGGCCCGGCGCGGTGCGGACCGCCGCGCACCGGGGCCTGAAGCGGCTTGCTGAACTGCTCGGCGCGGACGGCCCGGCGGGGGAGGAAGCCCAGGATGCGGAGGAGCTGGGTGCCGTGCCGTCGCAGCGTGCGCCGGAACGCGGTGTGACGCAATCGCGCGCCCGGACGCAGAAGGACATGTGATGGCTGACGAGCGGCACGAGTGGCTTGACGGGGATGCCGCCGAGCGACTGCTGCGCGGCGACCAGGTCGAGTCCGGCGACGAGCGGGCCCGCGCCGAAGCCGCCGAACTCGCGGCCCTGCTGCGCTCCCTCGGCGCCACCGAGCCCGCCACCACCGAACTGCCCGGCGAAGCCGCCGCCCTCGCCGCCTTCCGCACGGCCCGCCCCGCGAACGCCGCCGACGCCGAAGGCCTCGGTGTCGTCAAGGTCGGACGGGTGGCGCGGCCGGCCGACGCACCCCGGCGCAGGCGCTTCGCGCCCGTACGCCTCGGCCTCGCCGCGGCGCTGGCCTGCTGTGCGCTCGGCGGGGTCGCCGTCGCCGCGGGCACCGGCGTGCTGCCGGGCCCCTTCGCCTTCGACGAGCAGGACCCCACGCCCGCGTCGACGGTGTCCGCCGACGTGACCCCGGGGCCCGTCGACACCTCACCCTCGCGCTCTTCGTCGCCCGGCTCCTCCACCCCGACCCCGGACGCCCGGCACGGGCCGTCCACGGCTCCGGGCACGCCCGGCGGGGATCCCTCGACGGCGGCCACCCCCGGCGGTCCGAGCGCGGGCGCCGGCCCCGGGGACGGCACCGAGCCGGGCGGCCCGCCGACCGGGGACGAGGCCGCCGGCAAGCAGCAGTGGCTCGCCAAGACGGCCGACGACTGCCGCGACTACCGCTCGGGCCGGCTCGACCAGAACAAGCGCCGCACCCTGGAGGCGGCCGCGCACGGCCCGGCCGCGGTGAAGGCGTTCTGCGATCTGCTGCTCGACGGCAAGGGCGGCAAGGGCGGCGACAAGGGCGGGAAGCCCGGCGGCTCGGACGGCGGTGGCGGTTCGGGCGATTCGGGCGGATCCGGCAAGGGGAAGGGCGCCGGTCCCGGGAACAAGACCGGCGGTGGTGGGGGCGGCAAGCAGACCTCCGTCAGCAGGTCCGGCGGACTCCTCGGCCGGCTCGCGCCCGCCGCCCCCGCCGTGCCCGGCACGCCCGCGCACCACTGAACACACCCGGTGGAGCGCCCCCGTTCACGCGGCGGAAGCGCTGCTCAAAACCGGGAGTAACGTTTTTTGCGGCGGCGGCGCAGTACTGAGTGAGCCGACTGGTCATCGGCGGCGCAGATGAGCCGGGGTTCCCCCCGTACCCACGGCTCCGCGCGAATGGCGCGGGCGGGACACGTTCCCCCGGTCCCGCCCGCGCCCCCTCACCGACCGGCCAGGGAGCACGGTCCCGCCCGCGGCCCCCTCACCGACCGGCCAGGGAGCACGGTCCCGCCCGCGCCCCCCTCACCGACCGGCCAGGGAGCATCCGCTCACCAGTAGACGACGACCTTGTCGCCGTTGCGCACCTGGTCGAAGAGGGCCGCGATCTTCGCCTTGTCCCGGACGTTGACGCACCCGTGCGACGCGCCGTTGTAGCCGCGGGCCGCGAAGTCCGACGAGTAGTGCACCGCCTGGCCGCCGCTGAAGAACATCGCGTACGGCATGGCCGTGTGGTAGATCGTCGAGACGTGGTTGCGGCTCTTCTCGAAGACCTTGAAGACGCCCTCGCGGGTCGGCGTGTACTGCGAGCCGAAGCGCACGTCCATCGTGGACTGCACCTTGCCGTCGACGACCCAGGACAGCGAGCGGCTCGTCTTGCTGATGCACATCGCACGGCCGGTCATACAGCGCGGGTCGAGCTTGGCGGCCGGCTTGTTGACGGCCCTGCCCGCCAGTTCCTGCGCCGTGGGCTTGGTGGTCATGCCGAGCAGCCGGTCCCAGGTGACGCTGTCGGTCTTCCCCGTCGCGGGAAGCCCGCGCTTGCCCTGGAAGCCCTTCACCGCGGCGGTCGTCGCGGCGCCGTACGTACCCGTCGGGGTGTCGTCGAACCAGCCGATCTGGGCGAGCCTGGCCTGGAGCTCCTTGACCTGGGCGCCCTTGGAGCCGTTCGCCATCAACACCTTGGGCGCGGGCTTGGCCGCGGGCTTCGCGGCGGTGGCGGCCGACGCGCTGGGCGCGGCCGCGGGCTTGTCGTCGGTGGAGGCCGACGCGGAGGGGGAGTGCGAGGCGGACGCGAAGGCCGCGGGGGCCGAGGGCGATCCGGGGGCAGCCGGAGCGCCCGATGCGGGCTTGACGGTCTGTGGGCCGCAGCCGACGGCGGCCACCGCGACGACGGCGGTGGCGGCGAGGGTTTTGGCTATGACGGTGGTGTGGTGGTTCCGGCGCATCGGTCGCCCCCCTGATTCTCTGTGTCCCCAGAGACAGATTCCCGCGCCGGACGGTTGCAAAAGCGGGCGATCGCATCGCGAAAGTTGTGAGCAAGCTCCCAGCGTGCGCCTGTCCACCCTGGGCGCGCCCGCCGCTACAGTCCGTCGCGAGGGTGTGGGTACCAGTGAGTAATAAAGCAGCGGAACTCCAACGGGAGGCACAGCACATGGCGCGCGAGACTGAATCCGGTCTGCCCATCGAGCCGGTCTACGGGCCGGACACCCTCGCCGGCTGGGACCCCGCGGAGAAGCTCGGCGAGCCCGGCGCGTACCCCTTCACGCGCGGCGTGTACCCGTCGATGTACACCGGCCGCCCCTGGACCATGCGGCAGTACGCCGGTTTCGGCACGGCCGCCGAGTCCAACGCCCGCTACCAGCAGCTCATCGCCAACGGCACCATGGGTCTCTCGGTCGCCTTCGACCTGCCGACCCAGATGGGCCACGACTCCGACGCGGCGATCGCCTCCGGCGAGGTGGGCAAGGTGGGCGTCGCCATCGACTCCGTCGACGACATGCGCGTCCTGTTCGGCGGCATCCCGCTCGACAAGGTCTCGACGTCGATGACGATCAACGCCCCGGCGGCGCTGCTGCTCCTGATGTACCAGCTGGTCGGTGAGGAACAGGGCGTCCCCGCCGACCAGTTGACCGGCACCATCCAGAACGACGTGCTGAAGGAGTACATCGCGCGGGGCACCTACATCTTCCCGCCCAAGCCCTCGCTGCGGCTGATC
The DNA here is from genome assembly GCF_040651795.1 of Streptomyces sp. NPDC048361. Lineage (NCBI taxonomy): Bacteria > Bacillati > Actinomycetota > Actinomycetes > Kitasatosporales > Streptomycetaceae > Streptomyces > Streptomyces sp. NPDC048361. The sequence continues at coordinate 38,123 of NZ_JBEZKW010000046.1, read as the reverse complement.
GCCGACATCTTCAAGTACTGCAAGGCCGAGATCCCGAAGTGGAACACCATCTCGATCTCCGGCTACCACATGGCCGAGGCCGGCGCCTCGCCCGCGCAGGAGATCGCCTTCACGCTGGCCGACGGCATCGAGTACGTGCGCACCGCGGTCGCCGCCGGCATGGACGTCGACGACTTCGCGCCGCGCCTCTCCTTCTTCTTCGTCTCCCGTACGACGATCCTGGAGGAGGTCGCCAAGTTCCGTGCCGCACGCCGCATTTGGGCCCGGGTGATGCGGGACGAGTTCGGCGCGAAGAACCCCAAGTCGCTGATGCTGCGCTTCCACACGCAGACCGCGGGCGTGCAGCTCACCGCCCAGCAGCCCGAGGTCAACCTGGTCCGCGTCGCCGTCCAGGGCCTCGCGGCCGTACTCGGCGGCACCCAGTCGCTGCACACCAACTCCTTCGACGAGGCGATCGCCCTGCCGACGGACAAGAGCGCGCGCCTGGCCCTGCGCACCCAGCAGGTCCTCGCGTACGAGACCGATGTGACGGCCACCGTCGACCCCTTCGCCGGGTCGTACGTGGTCGAGAAGATGACCGACGACGTCGAGGCGGCCGCCCTCGCGCTGATGGAACGCGTCGAGGATCTGGGCGGCGCGGTCGACGCGATCGAGCACGGCTTCCAGAAGGGCGAGATCGAGCGCTCCGCCTACCGCATCGCCCAGGAGACCGATGCGGGCGAGCGCGTCGTGGTCGGCGTCAACCGCTTCCGGAGCGAGACCGAGGACCCGTACGAGCCGCTCCGCGTCGACCCGGCGATCGAGGCCCAGCAGGCGGCCCGCCTCGCCGCCCTGCGCGCCGGACGCGACCAGTCGACGGTGGACGCGGCCCTGGCCGAGCTGAAGAAGGCGGCGCAGGGCGACGCGAACGTCCTGTACCCGATGAAGGACGCGCTCAAGGCCCGCGCCACGGTGGGCGAGGTCTGCGACGCGCTGCGCGAGGTGTGGGGGACGTACGTGCCGACGGACACGTTCTGAGGAGACCGGCGCGATGAGCCCCCCGAAGGGGTGACCGGAGGCGGAAGCGGGACGCCTCCGGTTACTCTCGGTGGAGAGTGGTCTCCCGAATGGAGGATGCCGTGGCCGTAATACTGAACGAGATGACGATCGGCGAAGCCGCCGACCGCCTCGCGGAGGCGCTGCCCGGACATCGCGTGGAGGTCCTCAAGGGGAGCATCGTCGCGACACCACCGCCGGATGGTCCGCATCAAGAGGCTCTGGACGAGATCGCCTACCTCTTCAGGCAGGCCGGGGGCCGGGACAGGGGTGCCAAGTCGCTCCAAGGCATCGGTGTTTGGCTCGGTACGGGCCCCGACGACTACGCCGAGCCTGACTGGGCGATCGTCGATACGGACTACAAGGACGCCCTGGTCCAGAAGAACTGCTACGCCGCGAGCGTCTTCCGCCTCGTCCTTGAGGTGACGTCCTCCAACTGGGGCAATGACCTTGTCACCAAGGCGGAGACGTACGCCGAGGCTCGCATCCCGGTGTACGTCATCGCCGACCGCAAGCACGACGAGGTCCTCGTCCTCACCGACCCCGTGGGGGACACCTACCGGACCCGCTCGCGTTACGGACGCGGTGCGACCGTGGTCCTGCCGCAGTCCGTCGGGGTGGACCTGGAGCTGCCCGTCGACGTCCTGCTCGACGGGGACGGAGACTGACGAGGCTCCGGCCGCGCGGGGCACACCCCGACCCCGGCGGAACGCGCTGTTCCGCTCCGTGAAACCCGGGTGCCCGCTGTCGTACCCGCGTGCGACACTCGGCCGCATGCTGGGTGTGACCGATCTTCCGACTTACCTTGCCGGCGTGGCGCTGATCGTCCTGTTGCCGGGGCCGAACTCGCTGTACGTGCTGTCCGTCGCCGCGCGCCGCGGGGTGCGCACCGGGTACGCGGCCGCCGCCGGTGTCTTCACCGGTGACACGGTGCTCATGACGCTCTCCGCGCTCGGCGTGGCCTCGCTGCTCCAGACGACGCCGGTGCTGTTCGCCGTCGTCAAGTACGCGGGCGCGGGCTATCTGAGCTGGCTGGCGCTCGGCATGCTGCGGCAGGCCGTGACGATGTGGCGCTCCCGGCACGACCAGAATGACCAGCACGACAAGACGGAGCGGGCCGGCGCGGCGCAGGCGGCGGCGGGCGAGCGCCCCTACCGGCGGGCGCTGATGCTGAGCCTGTTCAACCCCAAGGCGATCCTGTTCATGATCTCCTTCTTCGTGCAGTTCGTGCGGCCCGACTACGCCTACCCCGCGCTGTCGTTCCTGCTGCTCGGCGCGCTGCTGCAGCTCGGCAGCTTCCTCTATCTGTCGACGCTGATATTCAGCGGCACCCGCCTCGCGGCCGCGTTCCGCCGCCGCAAGCGGCTCTCGGCGGGCGCCGCCTCGGCGGCCGGTGCGCTCTTCCTCGGCTTCGCGGTGAAGCTGTCACTCAGCGGGGTGTGACCGCCCCCGGGGTGGTGGTGGTCCGCGGGGTGGTCGTCCCCGGGGTGGCTGTCCGCCGGGCGAGCGCCCCGCGCAGCAGCGGTGTCGCCCAGCGCTCCACGTAGCGGTTGAGCAGCCATGCCAGGAGCAGCATCGAGGCGATGGTGAGGGCGAAGGTGGCCGGTGCGGGGATGTGCAGGCCGCGGTGGAGTACGCCGACGACGACCCAGCCCAGGTGCTCGTGGACGAGGTAGAACGGGTAGGTGAGGGCGCCCGCCACGGTGAGCCAGCGCCAGTTCGCCCACCGCAGATGGCCGAGCGCGATCGCGCCGACCAGCACGAAGCCCAGCGTGACGATCACGATGATCACCGAGGCGTGCCGGTTGGAGAACGCCGCCGGGTTCGGCTTGTGCCACAAACCCGCGACCGCCCAGTGCTGGCCGATGGCCCAGCTGACGGCGACGATGCCCCACGCGGTCACGTCACGCCGGTTGCGGTGGAGCAGATACAGGCCCATGCCGCCGATGAAGAAGGACGCGTACTGGGGCATGAACACAGCGTCCAGGAACGGCTGTTTGGCCGTGGCGGTGAGTGCGGCGGCCAGGGTCCAGCCCGCGCAGAACAGCACCACGCGGCGCCGGGTCGCGCCGGGCAGCACGACGCAGACGGCGAACAGGGCGTAGAAGCGCAGCTCGGCCCAGAGCGTCCAGCACACCCCGAGCACCCGGTGCACGCCGAGCGGCGTCTGCAGCATGGTCAGGTTCACCGCGAACTCGCTGGGCGTGACGGTCTTGTAGACCACCCAGGGCAGCGCGAACACGGCGGTGATGATGATCAGCGCCGCCCAGTACGCGGGGTAGAGCCGAGAGACGCGCGAGGCGAAGAAGGAGCGCAGCGGACGCCCCCAGCCGCTCATGCAGATGACGAAGCCGCTGATGACGAAGAAGATCTGCACCCCGAGGCAGCCGTAGGAGAACCACTCGTGGGTGGCGGGGAACAGCTTTTTGGGGGAGACGCCCCACCCCCTGCTGATGTCACCGGAGCGCCCGCCGTAGTGGTACAGCGCGACCATCAGGGCGGCTATCAGACGCAGCCCGTCGAGCGCGCGGAGCCGGGAGACGGGGGCCGCCACCGGTGTGTGCGCGGTCGCCTGGTGCGGCCCGCCGCCCTCGGTGCGGACCCGCGGCAGGGTGTTGGTCACGGCTCTCCTCTGGCCCGGCGTTCCGTTGCGGCCCGGTGAGCCGCGGCGTCGACAGAGTAGGACCGCCGAGGACCGGAAAACGGTCCGCGGCCCGCGAGTTCCCGCGCCCGACGCGCCATGTTCATCTCACACCGCGACGCGTTTGCCCGGACGTCGATTTCCGGGGCGGCCGCGGCTGGTGCACGGGGGCGGGCCGGCCGGGTACAGAGGTCAACCCCGCCTGAAATCAAGGGCTTTCAACGATCACCACCGTCACCCTCGCCCCGGGCGGAGGGCGCGCGGGGCCCACGACCATCGCCCAGCCGGGGACCCCCGCCTCAGCGCCGGGCCGGCGTGCGGGCCAGGGTGCGGTTGCGGGCCAGGGCGCGGGCGCGGCGGGCGAGCCTGCGTACCGTCGCGTTGCGCGGTACGAAGCCGAGCCGACCCGGCACCGCGCCCGGAAGCCCGAGCACCGTCAGCCGCCGCCGCTTGAAGTACCGCCAGGTGTAGGCGGAGAGCGACCCCGCGAGGTACCGCTCGGCCGCGCCGCGCAGATCCGGCCGCAGCTCGGGCTGCATCGCGTACCCCACCGCGCCGAGGAGCCCGGGAAGGTCGACGGGCGGCGCGTCCGGGCCCTGCTCCAGGGGCGGAAGCAGGGCGTCCGCGATGGTCACCGGCACCCGGTTGCTGTTCTGGTACGGGGCGAGCCGGTCCAGGAGCAGCTCGGTGCCGACCCGCGCGACCGGAAGCCCGTAGAACGCCGACGCCGTGAGCAGCGCCGTGGAGAAGCAGCCCACCACGAGCGCCGGGGAGAGCCGCTCGTACAGGACTTCGGCCAGCAACGGGCGGTCCAGAACGGTCAGTTGGACGCCGAGCGCCGCCGCCTCGCGCGCCAGCGCCTCCGACCCGGCGGCCGGCGCCGAGGGGTGCGGCTTGAACACGAGGTGGCGGTGCCCGCGCGCCGCAGCGCCCCGCACCATCCGCAGATGCAGCCGCTCCTCCTGCTCCGGGGTGAGGATGGACAGCGCGGACAGGTACTGGCCCAGCAGGAGCGCCACCGGTTCGCCATCGGCCGGCATCCCCAACTCGACCTCGTCGACGGCGAGTTCACTGACCACCTTGAGGAAAGCGGCGGTCGCCACGGGCTCGGACGGCACTCCGAACTCGCCGAGCAGCAGCGGCTTGAGCCCGGGCACCAGGTCCAGGTGGAGCACCCTGCGCGCCCGGCCGCCGATCAGCGGGTCGAGCTTGTTGCGTGTCGGGCCGTACGTCATCAGGCCGTCCGCGTACACCGTGATCGGCGCGTCGGGGAAGAGCTGGGCCACCGCCTGTGCCGGGTTCACCTGGATGGATTCCAGGGCGAGCTCGATCCGGTCGTCGCCGAGCTCCCACAGCGTCCTCAACTGCCGTTCCCACAACGGAGTGTCGTCGGCACGCGGGGACCAGCCCGCGGGGTGGAAGGGGGCGATGGTGTCGTTCCACGAGAGCACGCCGTCGAAGCGGCCCCGCAGCCGCTCGAACCCCGGCAGGGTGTCGAGCGGCGCCGTCGTCTCCGGTGCGTACGCGTTGTTGCTGAGGAGCAGCAGTCGCCGATAGGCCGGCGCGAAGCAGCCGCTGTCCAGCGCGGCCGCGAGCGTGGCCACCCCGTACAGCGTGGATGCGGCGAAGATCTGTGTCGTGCGCGGACCGCGCGGACCCGGTGTCGTGGCCATCAGACGACCGCCCCCGCCGACGCTCCGACAGGCGCCCCCACCGATGCCCCCACCGATGCGCCTGCCGACGCCCCCGCCGGCCGGCGGCGCAGTCGCCGCAGTCGGGCGGCGCGGCGGGAATCCATGGAATTCAGCGCGTCCTTGAGGTGGTCCTGCGGCAGCCGCCTCAGGGCACCCGCGGTCAGGGACCGCAGTTTTCGGGCCACGGCAGGTTCGAACCTTTCGATGCTGCTCATATGGTGGGAAATGATCGCGCAGTACGTGCGTACCGCTTTCGGGAGCAGCTCGGCGGCGTCACGGTCCTTCGCCGTTTCCTCGATGACCTGGTCGAAGGCGCGAATGAAGTCGAGCTGGCGCACATCGCCTATCTGGGTGAGCGAGGACGCGACGCCACGCCGGTAGAAGACGCCGAGCTGCCCCGTGACGGCGAACGACTCCGCCTCGCGGTGCAGCCGCCAGATCCACGGCCGGTCCTCGGCGGTGCGCAGCCCGTCGGTGAAGTGCAGCAGGCCGCGGTCGACGAGCCTGCGGTGGTACATCCCGGCCCAGGCGTACGCGTAGTCCACGGAGGTGGAGCGGGTGGCGGGCAGGATCGCGTCCCGCGGCGACATCACCTCGCCGCGCCGGCCGTGCGGCACGCGGTGCACCGTACGCTCCGTACCGGTCACTTGTACGTGGTCGGTGCGTATGAAGTCACAGCCCAACTCCTCCATGGAGGACAGGAGTTGGGAGAAGTATCCGGACGCCACCCAGTCGTCGCCGTCCAGGTAGGCCAGATAGGTGCCGCGGGCCGCGTCGAGGCCCGTGTTGCGCGCCGTCGCGAGGCCGCCGTTGCGTTCGTGTCTGAGCAGCACCGCCCCGGGCAGCTCGCGCTCGGCGCGCTCGAGCAGCTCGACCGTGCCGTCCGACGAGCAGTCGTCGACGAGCAGGAACTCGAAGTCGTCGCGGGTGTTCGCGCGCAGACTTCGCAGGGTGTCGGGTGCGTAGGAGCGCACGTTGTAGAACGGCACGATGACGGAGAGCTTGACCACGGCGGTGACGCTAGGGGCGCCGCGCGTCCTGCGTCCTGTCCGGCGTCCGGATGCCGGGTGAACGAAGAAAGGCGGGACCGTTAACCGGCCCGTGCGATTGCCCCGCACGCCTTTCGTAGTCACGCTGTTAACCCGTTGTTGCAGCTTAGTTGGGCCGCGAATCCGGTGGGCTTCCTAGTTTCTACGGCGTGCCATCACGTACCGACTCACGGCTGCGGATCGCGGTTCTCGCGGATTCGGACACCCGGTGGAAATGGGGCGCGCTCACCGCGCGCCGTCTCGCCGAACAGGTGCCCGGGACCGACACCGCCGCACCCCGGCCCGCCGCCCCCACCCCCGACCTCGACGGCTTCCTGCTGCGCGGCCGCGCCACCCCCACCCCCCGTCAGCTCGACGAGGTCGGAGCGGACGCGGACAGCCTGCGCGAAGTGACGATGGCGCAATTCCTGGAACACGCCGCGGGGTTGGGGGACAGCGGTGCCGGTGACGGCGCGTACGACGTGATCGTGCTCGCGCTCGTCGGCGGCGCCGCGCAGGCCGCGCTTCACGGGCTCGCCGCCCGGTGGCGGGGGCACGCGCGGCGGCCCGTCGTCGTCACCGGCTACGTCGGCGTCGTCTACGAGAAGCTCGCCGATGGCCTGCTGCTGCGCCACGGCGCGGACATCGTGCTTGCCAACTCCCGCCACGACGCGGACCGGTTCCGCGCGGTGTACGAGGGCGTGGGCGCCGACGCCGCCGCGGTCACCGAGGCCGCCCTGCCCTTCCTCGGCGGCGCCCCCTACCGGGCCGAGCCCGCCCGCGACATGGTCGTCTTCGCCGCCCAGCCCTCCGTGCCGGAGAGCCGCGCCGACCGGCAGTACCTGCTGCGCCGCCTGGTCGAACACGCCCGGCGCCACCCGGAACGCGAGGTCGTCCTCAAGCTGCGCTCCAAGCCCGGCGAGCACACCACCCACATCGAGGAACACCCCTACCAGCGGCTCACCCGCTCCCTGGACCTGCCGCCCAACTTCCGTCTCGCGTACGGAAACATGGGCGAACTCCTGGACCGTACCGACCTCCTGGTGACCGTCTCCTCGACCGCCGCGCTCGAATCCCTGCACCGCTCGGTCCCGACCGCCGTCCTGACCGACCTCGGTGTACGCGAGCTCCTCGGCAACCACCACTTCCTCGGCTCCGGCTGCCTCACCTCCTGGGACCGGCTCGACGCCGGACACCGGCCCGCGCCCGACGAGGCGTGGCTCGCCGCCCAGGGCGTGGCCACCGGCGACGCCTACCAGCGCGCCTTCGACCACGCCCGCGCGCGCCTTGACGCGCTGCTCGGGCAGGAGAGCCTGCCACCGATCATCCCGTACTACACCGCCACCACCGCACCCGGCTATCTGCCCGGCATCCTCGCCCGGCACCACCTCGCTCCCGACGGCACCCCGCTGCCGGGCGCGGCCCCCGCGCACGAACCGACCGGCCTGCGCCGGTGGATCAGGGACGCCGTGCGCGACGCGGCGCGCGGCGCCTACCGCCACGGCGTACAGCGGGTCGCGCCCGTGATCCGCCGGATGGGAGAACTGTGATGAGCGCAGCGACCGCCGCCCCCGCCCGGAGGGTCCTCGCCGTGATCCCCGCGCGGGGCGGCTCCAAGGGCGTACCCGGCAAGAACCTCGCGCCCGTCGGCGGTGTCCCGCTCGTCGTGCGGGTCGTGCTCGCCTGCCGCGCCGCCCGCCACGTCACCGATGTCGCCGTCTCCACCGACGACCCGGCGATCGCCGCCGCGGCGCGCGCGGCCGGCGCCGACGTGGTGGTCCGACCGGCCGCCATCGCGGGTGACACCGCCTCCAGCGAAGCCGCCGTGCTGCACGCCCTCGACGCGTACCCGGGCACCGACGCCGTGCTGCTCGTGCAGTGCACCAGCCCGTTCCTGACCCGAGAGGACGTCGAGGGCGTGGCGGGCGCGGTCGTCGAGGACGGCGCCGACACCGCCGTCACCGTCGCCCCCTTCCACGGCTTCCTGTGGCGCGAGTCCATCGAGGACGGCGCCGCCTGCGGGCAGGGGATGGGACACGACAAGTCGGTCCGGCCGCGCCGCCAGGACCGGCCCCAGGACTTCCTGGAGACGGGGGCCGCCTACGCCATGGACGCGGCCGGCTTCCGCACCCACCGCCACCGCTTCTTCGGCCGCACCGCGCTGGTCCGCACCGACCCGGCCCGCGTCCTGGAGATCGACGAGCCGCACGACCTGGCGCGGGCCCGCGCACTCGCCCCCCTCGTCGACCGCGCCCCCGCCCCCGCCCTCGACGACGTCGACGCGGTCGTCCTCGACTTCGACGGTACCCAGACCGACGACAGGGTGCTCATCGACTCCGAGGGCCGCGAACTCGTCGCCGTGCACCGGGGTGACGGCCTCGGCATCGCCGCCCTGCGCCGCGCGGGTCTGAAGCTGCTCATCCTCTCCACCGAGCAGAACCCCGTCGTCGCCGCCCGCGCCCGCAAGCTCAAGATCCCCGTCCTGCACGGCATCGACCGCAAGGACCTCGCACTCAAGCAGTGGTGCGAGGACGAGAACGTCGACCCGCAGCGCGTGCTCTACGCCGGCAACGACGTCAACGACCTGCCCTGCTTCGCGCTCGCCGGCTGGCCCGTCGCCGTCGCGAGCGCCCACGACTCGGTGCGCGCCGCCGCGCGCGCCGTCACCGCCGCCCCCGGCGGCGAAGGGGCGATCCGCGAGATCGCCGCCTGGCTCCTCGGACCCGAGCTCGACCGCACCCCACTGCTCCCGCCCGACCCCCAGCCCCACCACACCCCACCACTCGCGCCGGACCCCAAGCCCCACCGCACCCCCGCAGGGCCCCCCACCACACCCCAGCACAGCTAAGGAACCCACCCATGAGCAACCGTCTGCGCACCCTCGGCAGCCGCACCGCAGGTCCGGGCCACCCCGTCTACATCACCGGCGAGATCGGCATCAACCACAACGGCGACCTCGACAACGCGCTCGCCCTCATCGACGCCGCCGCCGACGCCGGCTGCGACGCGGTCAAGTTCCAGAAGCGCACCCCCGAGATCTGCACCCCGCGCGACCAGTGGGACATCGAGCGGGACACCCCGTGGGGCCGGATGACGTACATCGACTACCGCCACCGGGTGGAGTTCGGCGAGGACGAGTACCGCGCCATCGACGCGCACTGCGCCCAGCGCGGCATCGACTGGTTCGCCTCCCCGTGGGACACCGAGGCCGTCGCCTTCCTGGAGAAGTTCGACGTGCCGGCCCACAAGGTGGCCTCCGCCTCGCTCACCGACGACGAGCTGCTTCGGGCGCTGCGCGCCACCGGCCGCACCGTCATCCTCTCCACCGGCATGTCCACGCCGCAGCAGATCCGCCACGCCGTCGAGGTGCTCGGCAGCGCCAACATCCTGCTCTGCCACGCCACTTCGACCTACCCGGCCAAGGCCGAGGAGCTCAACCTGCGCGTGATCAACAGCCTGATGGCCGAGTACCCGAACGTGCCCATCGGCTACAGCGGCCACGAGACGGGCCTGCAGACCACGCTCGCCGCCGTCGCGCTCGGCGCCGCCTTCGTCGAGCGCCACATCACCCTCGACCGCGCGATGTGGGGCTCCGACCAGGCCGCGTCCGTCGAGCCCGGCGGCCTGACCCGCCTGGTCCGCGACATCCGCACCATCGAGGCGGCGCTCGGCGACGGCGTCAAGAAGGTCTACGACTCCGAGCTCGCCCCGATGAAGAAGCTGCGCCGCGTCGCCGGTGTCGTCGCCCAGGCCGAGTCCGCCGACAGCGCGGAGCGCACCGGGGACCGCGCTCCGGCCGCGGTCTGAGGGGGCGTACCCGCCGTGCCTCGGGAGACCACCGCGACCGTCGCCTTCGTGGAGAGCCCGGTCCAGCTGCTCAACGTCCTGGAGTGGGCCCATGCGCCGGGCCCGCTGCTCGACGGCGTACCCGCACAGCAGCGGTCGCTCGCACCGGACCTTGCGGGCCTGACCGTCGTGGTGCTCTCGCCGACCGACCCCATGTCGCGCGGCCAGCTGCGCCGGATGGCGGAGCTGGCCCGTGACGCGGGCGCGACGGTGCGGTGGGAGGAGGCGAGGGGTGGGCTCACCGCCCCGCTGCACACCGTGGCCGGGCTCGCCCCGATGCTGCGGCGCGCGGAGCGGATCGTCATGGGCGACCCCTTCTCGCGCTACGTACAGCTGCTCCTGACCGTGTCCCGCGCCCGCGACCTGGTGGTCGTCGACGACGGGACGGCGACCATGGAGTTCGTCTCCCAACTCGCCCGCGGGGAGCGCCTGGTGCGCTGGCACCGGCGCGGCAGCAGGGCCGGCGCGCGCGAGCTCCTGTTCGCGCCGGTCGCCACCGTCGCCCGGCGCCGGCTCACCCCCGCGCGGCGGCGCGCCGTCGAGGTGTTCAGCGCGATGCCGATAGAGGCACCCGAGGGCGTCACGGTCACGGCCAACACCTTCGGCTGGACCCGGGCGCACTTCGGCCCGCCACGGCTGACCAAGGGCGCCGACCTGGTGGGAACGTCGCTGGTGGAGACCGGTGTCGTCGACCCCGAGAGCTATCTCGACGCGGTCGCCCAGCTGGCCCGTACACACGGCGTGACCCGCTACTTCGCGCACCGCCGCGAGTCCGCCGACAAACTGCACACCCTGCACGCCCGGACCGGACTCGAAATCGTCCGGCCCGACCTGCCGCTCGAACTCATCGCACGCCGGGGGCCCATCGGCCGTACGGTCCTGAGCTTCCCCTCCACCGTCGTCCACACCCTGCCGCTCGCGCTAGCCGGCACCGGCGTGACCGTCGTGGTCTGCGACATAGACCCGCGCTGGCTCACCGAACGGGCCTCGCCCCGGGCGCAGGGCTTCCTCGACGGGGTTACCGGGGCGGCGCGCAAGGCCCACGGACTGGCGACGGTGGCGGCCTGAGCGGATCTCGCGCAGGGGAACTCCCGCTCCCCGGCACCGGGCGGCCCCGCAGCCGGAGACCCGTTGCCCGGCACCGGGCGGCCCCGCAGCCGGAGACCCGTTGCCCCGCATCGGGCAGCCCCAGCCGGACGCTCGTTGCCCCGCATCGGGCTGAAGGACGAAACACCTTACCCAGCCGAAGCGATCGACATGCGCCATGCGCCCGGCTTTCTTTCCCCTATGCGGCTGAACTTTTGTTGATCGCGAGCGAGTTGAGCCTCGAAAAGGCCTACCCTCAACGAGTGAACCAGTTGATGTCCCGTGAGTCCGAAGCCGATCTGCCCGGCGAAGCACCGCTGCCCGGCGAGCTGAGCGAGGCCCTGTGTGCCGAACTCATCGCCTTCCGGCGGGACTTGCACATGCACCCCGAGCTGGGCAACCAGGAGTTCAGGACCACCGCCGCGATCAGAGCCCGCCTCGAAGCGGCCGGCCTCGAACCCAGGGTCCTGCCGGGCGGCACCGGGCTCATCTGCGACATCGGCATGCCGGCCGCGCACGCCTCGGCGACGAGCGGCGCGGTCCGCCCCGTCCTCGCCATCCGCGCGGACATCGACGCGCTGCCCATCCCGGACGCGAAGGCCGGCGTCCCCTACCGCTCCACCGTCCCGGACCGCGCCCACGCCTGCGGCCACGACGTGCACACCACCACCGTCCTCGGCACCGGTCTCGTCCTCGCCGAGCTGCACCGCGAGGGCCTGCTGCCCGCCCCCGTACGGCTTCTCTTCCAGCCCGCCGAAGAGGTGCTCCCCGGCGGCGCGGCCGACGCCATCGTGGCCGGGGCGCTCGACGGAGTGGGCCGGATCATCGCCGTCCACTGCGACCCGCGCGTCGACGCCGGCAAGATCGGGCTGCGGCCCGGCGCCATCACCTCGGCCTGCGACCGGCTCGAAGTCTTCCTCGACGGCCCCGGCGGCCACACCGCGCGCCCCCACCTCACCACCGACCTCGTGACCGCGGTCGCGCGCGTCGCATCCGACGTGCCCGCGCTGCTCGCCCGCCGCATCGACGCCCGCGCCGGGCTCGCCCTCACCTGGGGCCGCATCGAGTCGGGCCACGCCTGCAACGTCATCCCGATGCACGCCGAGCTGGCCGGCACGGTGCGCTGCCTCGACCTGTCGGCGTGGCGCGACGCGCCCGACCTCGTCCACGCCGCGATCGACGAAGTGGCCACCCTGCACGGGGCCAAGTCGGAGATCAACTACGTGCGCGGGGTGCCCCCGGTCGTCAACGATCCGGCCGTCACCGAGCTGCTGCGCGACGCGATGACGGCGCGCCGCGGCCCCTTCTCGGTGGAGGACACGGAGCAGTCACTGGGTGGCGAGGACTTTTCGTGGTACCTGGAGCACGTACCTGGGGCGATGGCCCGCCTCGGGGTCCGTACGCCCGGCTCGCATGCCCGGCTTGACCTCCATCGGGGTGATTTCGACGCGGACGAGTCCGCCATCAAGGTGGGTGTGGAGCTCTTCACCGCCGCCGCGCTCCTGGATGGCAACCGCTCGTAACCGGACACTTCATCCCCTGTTCGCGGCGATTCGATAACGGCTTCCGAACAGGGCTTTACGCGACATCTACGCGCGTTACGATCCGACGCGAAACCAGCGCCGGTAGGGGCGCCTCGGTTCAGGTTTGAAGGGACCTCCTCGTGCGCCGGGTATCCAAGATCGCTGCGGCAGGTATCGCCACCGCCGCGCTCGCGCTTTCCGCCACCGCCTGTGGCTCCACGTCCACCCAGAAGGACTCGGGCACCTCTTCGTCGTCCTCCGCGGGCGGCAAGGGCGTCAAGATCGGTGTCGCGTACGACGTCGGTGGCCGCGGTGACCACTCGTTCAACGACTCCGCCGCGCGCGGCATCGACAAGGCCAAGGCCGAGTTCGGCGGTGACGTCAAGGAGCTCACCGCCAAGACCACCGACACCGAGGCCGACCGCGAGCAGCGGCTGACCGACCTCGCGGGCGCGGGGTACAACCCGGTCATCGGCATCGGCTACGCGTACGCGAACTCGATGAAGAAGGTCGCGGTCAAGTACCCGAACGTCACCTTCGGCATCGTCGACTCCGTCGTCGAGGGCCCGAAGAACATCGACAACATCGTCTTCACCGAGGAGCAGGGCTCCTACCTCGCGGGTGTCGCCGCGGCGCTGAAGACGAAGTCGGGTCACGTCGGCTTCATCGGCGGCGTCGACGTCCCCCTCATCAAGAAGTTCGAGGCGGGCTTCAACCAGGGCGTCAAGGACACCAAGCCGGACGTCAAGATCGACAACCAGTACCTGTCGCACGGCTCGGACACCTCCGGCTTCGCCAGCCCCGACAAGGGCAAGGAAGCCGCTCAGGGCATGCTCGACAACGGCGCCGACGTGATCTACACCGCGGCCGGCTCCTCCGGCACCGGCGCGATCGAGGCCGTCGCGGGCAAGAAGGGCGCCTGGGCGATCGGGGTCGACTCCGACCAGTACCAGCAGGCCTCGCTCTCCAAGTACAAGAACTCGATCCTGACCTCGGTCGTCAAGAACGTCGACATCGGCGTCTACGACCTGATCAAGTCGATCAAGGACGGTAAGCCGTTGGTCGGCACCAACAGCTACCCGCTGGCCAAGGGCGGCGTTTCGCTCGCCACCAGCGGTGGCTTCATCGACGACCTGAAGCCGCAGCTCGACGCGGCCCAGAAGAAGATCGTCGACGGCACCATCAAGGTCAAGACGACCCCGTGACCCCCGGCGGTCGCTGACCGCCCCCGTCGCGAACCGGCCCGGTGAGCAGGGACCGCCCTGCCTCACCGGGCCGTAACGAAGTGTCAACTCTACGCGCGTAGGCCGGAGTTGGCGCGCCGTGAGTGTGCTGAACTACTACGCCGGAGGCCCGGCGTGGCACATCAGTACGCTTCCCGGCTTCCCCGGAAGCTCCCCGCCCCCCTGCTCCTGCCCACGAGGAGAGTGCGCCATCAACGCGTCCAGCCCTCCCGCCGTCGAACTGCGCGGCATCACCAAACGATTCCCCGGTGTCGTCGCCAACAAGGACATCGACATCACCGTCCGCAAGGGCACCGTGCACGCCCTGTGCGGTGAGAACGGCGCCGGCAAGTCGACCCTGATGAAGATCCTCTACGGCATGCAGAAGCCGGACGAGGGCACCATCACCATCGACGGCACCCAGGCCTCCTTCTCCAGCCCCGCGGACGCCATCGCGCTCGGCATCGGCATGGTCCACCAGCACTTCATGCTGGCCGACAACCTGACCGTCCTGGAGAACGTCGTCCTCGGCGGCGAGAAGCTGTACGGCATCGGCGCCAAGGCCCGCGCCAAGATCAAGGAGATCTCCGACGCGTACGGCCTCGGCGTCCGCCCCGACGTCCTCGTCGAGGACCTCGGTGTCGCCGACCGCCAGCGCGTGGAGATCCTCAAGGTCCTCTACCGCGGCGCACGCACCCTCATCCTCGACGAGCCGACCGCGGTCCTCGTCCCGCAGGAGGTCGAGGCGCTCTTCGACAACCTGCGTGAGCTCAAGGCCGAGGGCCTGACCGTCATCTTCATCTCGCACAAGCTCGGCGAAGTCCTCTCCGTGGCCGACGAGATCACGGTGATCCGGCGCGGCACCACGGTCGGCACCGCCGACCCGCGTACCACCACCACCAAGCAGCTCGCCGAGCTGATGGTCGGCAGCGAGCTGCCCTCGCCCGAGACCCGCGAGTCGACGGTCACCACGACGCCGATGCTCCAGGTCGAGGGGTTGCGCCTGGCCGCCACCGACCCCGACGGCATGGTGCGCGAGGTGCTCTCCTCGGTCTCCTTCACCATCCACAAGGGTGAGGTGCTCGGCATCGCAGGCGTCGAGGGCAACGGCCAGGCCGAGCTCGTCGAGGCCATCATGGGCATGCGCATCCCCGACGGTGGTGTCATCACCCTCGACACCACCGACATCTCGACGGCCCCGACGCGCAAGCGCCGCGAGGGCGGCGTCGGCTACATCCCCGAGGACCGCCACCGCCACGGCCTGCTCCTGGAAGCGCCGCTGTGGGAGAACCGCATCCTCGGCCACGTCACCGAGAAGCCCAACTCCAAGGGCGCCCTCCTCGACAACAAGGCCGCCCGCCACGACACCGAGCGGATCGTGCGCGAGTACGACGTGCGCACCCCCGGCATCGAGGTCACCGCGGCATCGCTGTCCGGCGGCAACCAGCAGAAGCTGATCGTCGGCCGCGAGATGAGCCACAACCCCAAGCTGCTGATCGCCGCGCACCCCACCCGGGGCGTCGACGTCGGCGCGCAGGCGCAGATCTGGGACCAGATCCGCGAGGCCCGCCGTGAGGGCCTCGCCGTGCTGCTGATCTCCGCCGACCTGGACGAGCTGATCGGCCTGTCCGACACCCTGCGGGTGATGTACCGGGGCCGTCTGGTCGCCGACGCCGACCCCGCCACGATCACCCCCGAAGAACTGGGCTCCGCCATGACCGGTGCCGCAAGGGGCCACCTGGAGCACCAGCAGAACAATGGGGGAGAGGACCGATGAAGAAGCTCACCTCCCGGATCGACAAGGAGAAGCTGCTCCTCGCGATCGCGGCCCCCGTGCTCGCGCTCGTCGCGGCCCTTGTCGTCACCGCCCTGATCATCCTGGCCACCGGCAAGAACCCGTTCCCGGCCTTCAACGACATGCTGTCGTACGGCTCGGCGAGCGACAGCCAGGTCTACATCCTCAACAAGGCGACGACGTACTACCTCGCGGGCATCGCGGTGGCCATCGGCTTCCGGATGAACCTCTTCAACATCGGCGTCGACGGCCAGTACCGTCTCGCCGCCTTCCTCGCGGCCGTCGTCGGCGGCGCGATGAGCCTGCCCGGCATCGTGCAGATCCCGGTCATCATCATCGTCGCCATGCTGGTCGGCGCGATGTGGTCGGCGGTCGCGGGCATCCTCAAGGTCACCCGGGGCGTCAGCGAGGTCATCTCGACCATCATGCTGAACGCCATCGCGACCGCGATCATCGCCTACCTCCTCCAGCCCGACCGGCTCGGCCAGCTCGACGAGGCCGGCACGCTGGTCTCCACCAAGCCGCTGCCCACCTCGTCGTGGTTCTTCACCATGGACATGGGCCCGGCCGGCCAGCTGTGGGGCTTCATCGTCGTCGCGGTCCTGGTCGGCGTGGCCTACTGGTTCACGCTCGGCCGCACCCGCTTCGGGTTCGACCTGCGGGCGGTCGGCCAGTCCGAGTCCGCGGCCGCCGCGAGCGGCGCCAACGTCAAGAAGATGATCGTCACCAGCATGATCATCTCGGGTGCGGTGGCCGGTCTCGTCGGCATGCCGACGCTGCTCAACGACAGCCACCAGTTCGACAACAGCTTCCCGCTGGGTCTCGGCTTCACGGGCATCGCCATCGCGCTGCTCGGCCGCAACAACCCGGTGGGCGTCGCGCTCGCCGCGCTGCTCTGGGGCTACCTGGAGCGCACCACAGGCCACTTCGAAGTGATCGGCTACGACAAGGAGATCCTCGGCGTGATCCAGGGCGTCATCGTCCTGTGCGTCGTGATCGCCTACGAACTCGTCCGCCGCTACGGCATCAAGCGTCAGCAGCAGCGGGTCGGCGCCGAGCTCGCGGCCCAGGCCGCCAAGACCGAGACGGAGGTGACGGCATGAGCGTCACGACCGAAACGACCACGACCCCACCGCCTCCGGCCGGGGTCAAGCGGGGCAACGCCAAGCGCAAGTTCTCCCTCGCGCAGGTCCTGATGATCATCGCGGGCGCGCTGATCCTCGTCTCCGCCGTCCGCATCATCACCGGCGCCGACCAGCTGACCAGCGAGGGCCAGATCAGCGCCGCGCTCGGCCTCGCCGTGCCGATCGGGCTCGCGGGCCTGGCGGGTCTGTGGTCCGAGCGGGCCGGCGTGGTCAACATCGGCCTCGAAGGCATGATGATCCTCGGCACCTTCGGCGCCGGCTGGATCGGCTGGCAGTCCAGCCCCTGGCTCGGCCTGCTCGCCGGCATCGGCTTCGGTGTCCTCGGCGGTCTCATCCACGCCGTCGCCACCATCACCTTCGGCGTCGACCACATCGTCTCCGGTGTCGCGGTCAACCTGCTCGCGCTCGGCGTCACCCAGTACCTCGCCAAACTGTTCTTCAACGGCGGCGAGGCCCAGGTCAAGGGCGGCAACCCCAAGCAGTCGCCGCCCGCCGACTCGCTGCCCAGCTTCAGCATCCCGGGCCTCTCCTCGGGCCTCGAATCGATCCAGAACCACCACTGGTTCCTGATCTCCGACCTCGCCGGCATCATCGGCGGCCTGGTCACCGAGGTCTCCTGGGTCACCGTCATCGCCGCGGCGCTCTTCGTCGGCACGTGGTGGGTGCTGTGGAAGACGGCCTTCGGTCTGCGCCTGCGCTCCTGCGGCGAGAACCCGATCGCGGCCGAGTCGCTCGGCGTCAACGTGTACTCCTACAAGTACGCGGCGGTCGCCATCTCCGGCGGTCTCGCCGGCCTCGGCGGCGCCTTCCTCGCCCTGGTCACCTCGCACATCTACCTGGAGAACCAGACCGGCGGCCGCGGCTACATCGGCCTCGCCGCGATGATCTTCGGCAACTGGCGTCCGGGCGGACTCGCCATGGGCGCGGGCCTGTTCGGCTTCTCCGACGCGCTCCAGCTGCGCAACGGCGGCACCACCGTCCACGCCCTGCTCCTCCTGCTCGTCGTCCTGCTCGCGGCGCTGGCCGGCTGGAAGGCGTACAAGAAGGCGGTGATCCAGGCCGTGGTCAGCGCGGTGATGGCCGCGCTCATCCTGGTCTGGTACCTGGTCACCGACGACGTGCCCGGCGACTTCGTCGGCGCGACGCCGTACGTCGTGACCCTGCTCGTCCTCTCGCTCTCCGCCCAGCGTCTGCGGATGCCCAAGGCGGACGGCATGCGCTACCGGAAGGGCCAGGGCAAGTGACGCCGACGCCCGACTGGGACGCCCTGCGCACGGCCGCACGCGAGGCCATGTCCCGCGCGTACGCGCCGTACTCGGGCTACCCGGTCGGCGCGGCCGCCCTGGTCGACGACGGGCGTACCGTCACCGGCTGCAACGTGGAGAACGCCTCGTACGGCATCGGCCTGTGCGCCGAATGCGGGCTCGTCTCCGCGCTCCAGCTCTCCGGCGGCGGCCGCCTGACGCACTTCACCTGCGTCGACGGCCACGGCGACGTCCTCGTCCCGTGCGGCCGCTGCCGTCAGCTGCTCTTCGAATTCGGCGGCCCGGAGCTCCTGTTGGAGACCCCGAAGGGCGTCCTCACGCTCGCCGAAATGCTGCCCCAGGCCTTCGGCCCGGACCACCTGAAGTAACCTCGCGGCCCCCGCACAGCCCGTGCGGGGGCCGCTCCTTCAACTCCCCTCTATGCGCGTAGAGTCGCGTACGTAACGTGCACCAAGCCGGAAGGAATGCCATGGACGTCATCTCCGTCATCCGCACCAAGCGAGACCGGGGCGAGCTGTCTCCCGAGCAGATCGACTGGGTCATCGACGCGTACACGCGCGGTGTGGTCGCCGACGAGCAGATGTCCGCCCTGGCCATGGCGATCCTCCTCAACGGCATGAACCGCACCGAGATCGCCCGCTGGACCGCGGCCATGATCGCCTCCGGTGAGCGCATGAACTTCGACCAGCTCTCCCGCCCGACCGCCGACAAGCACTCCACCGGCGGCGTCGGCGACAAGATCACCCTGCCGCTCGCCCCGCTGGTCGCCGCGTGCGGCGCGGCCGTGCCGCAGCTCTCGGGCCGGGGCCTCGGCCACACCGGCGGCACCCTGGACAAGCTGGAGTCGATCCCCGGCTGGCGCGCGCTGCTCTCCAACGAGGAGATGCTGAACGTCCTGGACACCACGGGCGCGGTCATCTGCGCGGCGGGCGACGGCCTGGCCCCCGCCGACAAGAAGCTGTACGCGCTGCGCGACGTCACCGGCACGGTCGAGGCGATCCCCCTGATCGCCTCCTCCATCATGTCCAAGAAGATCGCGGAGGGCACCGGCTCCCTCGTCCTCGACGTGAAGGTCGGCACGGGCGCGTTCATGAAGACCATCGAGGACGCGCGTGAACTGGCATCCACGATGGTCGCGTTGGGCACGGACAGCGGCGTGAAGACGGTCGCGCTGCTCACCGACATGTCCACCCCGCTCGGCCTCACCGCCGGCAACGCTCTCGAAGTCCGGGAATCCGTCGAGGTGTTGGCGGGCGGCGGCCCCTCCGACGTCGTCGAGCTCACCATCGCGCTCGCCCGCGAGATGCTGGACGCGGCGGGCATCAAGGACGCCGACCCGGCGAAGGCCCTCGCGGACGGCTCCGCAATGGACGTGTGGCGCCGGATGATCGCGGCGCAGGGCGGCGACCCGGACGCGACCCTCCCCGTCGCCCGCGAGCAGCACGTCGTCACCGCCCCGTCCTCGGGCGTCCTGACCCGCCTCGACGCGTACGACATCGGCGTCGCCGCCTGGCGCCTCGGCGCGGGCCGCGCCCGCAAGGAGGACCCGGTGCAGGCGGGCGCGGGCGTCGAACTCCACGCCAAGCCCGGCGACACGGTGACCGCGGGCCAGCCCCTGCTGACCCTGCACACGGACACGCCGGAGAAGTTCGAGTACGCGCTGGGATCGCTGGCGGGCTCGTACGACGTGGCTCCCGCCGGAACGGCCTTCTCGGCGACCCCGATCGTGCGCGAACGTATCGCCTGACCTGCGCTTCTGGGCTGACGCCCACGTATGGGTGAACGGGACCGGTGGACCATCGCCGGTCCCGTTCGGCATGCTGGGCTGTGTGACGAACCGACGTAGGGAGACCGCCGTGAGCGCACTCACCGTCGACCACTCCGGCACCGGCCACGAGTGGGACGACGTCGTCCGGATCTGGGAGGAGACGGACGCACCCGAGGGCTGCAAGGTGGAGATCATTGAGCGGATCGTCACGGTGTCGCCGACACCGTCCGAAGAACACAACGACACCGCTTGGCTCGTACAACAGCAACTTCTCACTGTGCTGCCGGACGGCTGGGCCATCTACCAGACACTCGGCCTGGTCCTTCAGCAGAGCGCCGGACTCTACGTGCCGGATCTCGTGGTGATGCCGCGTTCGCGGTTGCGCCAGGGACCGGACGACCGCACCGCCGCGGCGGACGCCGAGCTCGTAGTGGAGATCACCTCCAAGAGCAACGCGAACCACGACCGCGTCATGAAGACCCACGGCTATGCCAAGTCGGGCGTGCCGCTGTACCTGCTCCTCGACCCCTGGCACTCGGGCCGGCCGACCGCGGTGCTTTACGGGGAGCCCGAGCACGGTACCTATCGGCTCCTCCGCACCGTCGAATACGGGGGAAAGCTGAAGCTGCCCGCCCCGTTCGACCTGGAGATCGACACCGGGAGCTTCCCGGTTCGTTAGCCCGGCCCGTGCCCTACCGATGAGTTCGGCGCGCCGATCCGGTCTCATCGGTGTGGAAGCCACCGATCCCGCGGAGCCGCAGCCTGTGCTCGTCGTCCCCGACCCCCTCACCTTCGCCGACGTCCCGCTGCTGTGCGAGCGGCTGCGTGGGCTGTACGGTGCGGGCGCCCGGGTGGTGGTGTGCGATCTCGCCGCGCTGAGCCGGGCCGACCTGGCGGCGGTCGAGGCGGTGGCCCGGCTGCGGCTCACCGCCCGGCGGGCCGGGGGCCGGGTGGTGCTGCGCAACGCGGGGGCGGGGCTGGTGGCGTTGCTGGATCTGGCGGGGCTGGGGCCGGCAGCTCCGTAGGCCCCGGCTCTGGCCCCGCTCTTCCAGGCCGCGCCTACGCGTGCGTGTCGCAAGAGCCCCGGGGTTTATCGGCCCACGGCCGGGACGGGGTGGTCCGGGGAGTCGAGCCAGGCCCGCTCACCGTCGCCGTCGACGGTCAGCCCGAACCGCTCGAACCCGGGCCGGCCCTGCGCGTCCCACCAGAGGTACGCGGCCTCCGTCTCGTCCCACAGCCTGCGGGGGCCGCTCTGCACAACCTCGAAGCGGTCCGCCCCCGGCTCGTAGTCGATGGATGCCCAGGACAGCGCGTCGGTGCTGTACGTCCACAGCGTGTACGAGCCGTCGTCGTAGCGCTCCACGCTCCAGAACGCCCCGGGCATCTGGAGTCCGGTGGCGAACTGTTCCACCCACCCGCTCAGGTCGACCGGGGAGAGGGCGGTCGTCGTCAGGGCGCCGTCGGCCGGCCACTCCTGACCGCCGAGGAAGGCGGTGTGCGGAGGCAGGACACGGCGTTGTTGGCGGAGCCGCATGAAGGCACTTGAGCGCGTGAACCGGCCGTGGGCGGTGAAACCGTCGCCCACGGTCAGCTTGGCGACCGCTTCTCCGCCGTACAGCGTCCCCCAAGGGGTCACGACCAGGCCGCCGGGGGATGTCTGCTCCACCCACGCCCGTGGAACCCTGCCGACCGAACAGGTGGCGATGACCCTGTCGTACGGGGCCCCACGGGCATGGCCGAGCTGTCCGTCCCCGACGACGACGAGGGGAGACAGTCCGGAACGGCGCTGGTTCTCCTGGGCCGCCTTCGCGACCCCGGGGTCGTATTCGACGGAAACGACGTTCCCCGCCCCGAGCCGGTGCGCGAGCAGGGCGGAGGTCCAGCCCGTCCCCGTCCCGATCTCCAACACCCGCTGTCCGTCCCGCACATCGAGATCGGCCAGCATGGAGAACACCATGTGGGGCTGGGAACTGGAGCTGGAAGGGGTCCCGCCCAGGCCGTCCCCGGTATGGCTGCCGTCGTCCCACTGCGTGGTCAGCGGGATGTCTCGGTACACCGCCCGGAGCCATGCGTCCGGGTCCTTCCTGCGGTCGACCACAGGGTTCTGTCGTGTGCCGTCGGCGATTCCCGGCCAGACGCGGTCGGGGACGAACAAGTCCCTGGGGACCGCCCAGAAGGCCGGCAGCCAGTCCGATCGCAGGGCGCCCGAAGCGACGAGCGCGGAGGCGAGCCCCGAGGAGCCCGCCCCTTCTGTGCGCGTGCTCATCCGGGCTACTTCTTCGCGGGGCCGGAGCCGTCGGAGGAGTTGCCGCCACTTGTCTCGGAGCCGCCGCCACCGTGGCCGCGACCGCTGTTGCTGTCGTCCTGCTGGCTGCCGCCCTGTCCGCTTCCGGTACCGCCGCCGTGCTTGGGCATGTGCTGCTCCTTCTCTTGTGAAGGTGGGGGTCCTTCGGTTCGGGTGCACTGGAGATGCCAGTAGGCGACGCAGGCCGATCCGTCCCTCGGGACAAGAATCCCGCGCCGGGCGGGGAGGTGGAGGGGGATCGGCTCGCGACAGGCAGGGCACGTCTCGCGCTCGGCGGTGTAGGTGACGTACTCGAACTGGGCTGTCGCGTCAGTGGACTTGTCGTCGATGGCCGTCGTCCTTCCCTTCGTCCGTGCACGTAGTCCGCTCCGGGCAGTTCGGCACCCAGGCCGTCCTTGCTCGCGCTGTCCTGTGGCTGCTTGGCGCCTCATGACTCGGGTCGCGCGTCTTCGATGGTGCGGTCGGCCAGTACTACGGCGGCCGTGTCCTGGACCGTCCGGGAGAAGACGGCGTGCCCGGTGCGTGCGGTGTGCTGCTGCATGTGACGGTCGACCTCGTCGTGCTTCTCGGTGGGGAACACCGCGAAGTGGCAGGTCCCGTGGGCGCACGTGGCCGAGATGCGGAACGACCCGTCCGGGTGGGCCATGACCCGGTACCGGGCCGAGCTCTCGTCGATCCGGTACCGGGCCGGGCTCTCGTGGGTCACGGGCGCCGCCGCCCCTCGACCGGGGTGTCGAGCGCGCGGGCCCGGGCCAGCCCGGCGGGCGCAGGGCCCCGGGCGAAGTGGCCCACCGGGCCCCGCCGCCTGGAGGGCGCAGGTACACGCTCCCCTCGAAGCGTTCCTGTACGACGCCGACTCTGTTGCCGTTCGCGGTGTCCACCGCGTACTCGGCGGCGCTTTCGGGGGCGCCCTCGGCCCGGTGAATGGTGCTGTCCACGTCCACAGTGCGGTTCCTTCCTTGGTGCTCTCTCCTGTCTCTACGCAACCGCATGACCACGCAGGGCGGTACCGTGGAAGGACGGTCGGACCATGAAAGCCATGAACGCCACGCACACTGCCGGGAGTTGAGGGCATGGCCAAGCGGACGCGCATCCCGAATGAGAGTTTGAGCCGCCTGCTCGCGCAGGCCGGATGGTCTCGTTCCCAGTTCGCGCTCATCGTCAACCGCCTGGGTGCGGAAGCCGGAATGGACCTTCACTACGATCAGTCGGCCGTGTCGCACTGGGTGGCCGGGACTATGCCGAACCCTCCGGTCAGGCGCCTCATCGTCGAGGCGCTCTCGCGCAAGCTGCACCGGACGGTCACGCACGCGGAGGCAGGCCTCCCGCTCGCCGAGTCCGATCGGACGTCGCCCGGCATCGACACCGTGGAGGAAATCGTCGACCTGGGCACGGCCGACATGGACCCCTCACGCCGAGGCGTCATCGCCGCAGCCGGGCTGTTCTCCGCCGCCCTGGCGGTGCCGATGTTCTCCGAGAACGCCCACGCCGCCGACGCCACCCCCGTAGTTCCCGGCAAGCAGACGGTGCGGATCGGAGCCGGGCAGGTCGAGTCGGTCCGCAAGGTGACCGACAAGATCGCGGACATCCTCGACGAGCTGGGCGGAGCGCACGCACGGCCGATGGCTGCGGCCTTCCTCGTCAACACCGTGGCTCCGTGGCTGCGCGCCGAAGCGACGGAAGCCGTCCGCAAGGACATGTGGGCCGCCGCCTCGGACCTGGTCTATCTGACGGGGTGGATGGCCATGTACGAACGGGACCACGGGACGGCGCAGACGTACTACCTCAAGGCGCTGAAGCTGGCGAACCGCGCGGAGGATCATGTGACGTACTGCCGGACACTGCGCGGCATGAGCCTCCAGGCGTCGAACCTCGGGTACGGGCCGCTCGCCCTCACACTCGCCGACTCGGCGGCCGAAGCGGCCCCCAAGGCCGGGCCCCGCCTGAAGGCGTTTCTCACCGGGCAGCAGGCGCACGCCACCGCCATGGTGGGAGATCACCGGCGTGCGCGGAGCCTGCTCGCCGCGACCGAATCCGCCTTGATGCGGGCGGACAACCGCCGCGAGTCGATCGGCGGGTATGACCAGTCCGCTTACGCGTTCCATGTCTCGCACGTGCTGTACGAGGGGAAGGACCTGCCGGGCTCGATCAGCGCCCTGCGACAGGCGCTCAAGGTGCAGCCCGCCAACGAGCGGCAGGGGAGGGTCCACTTTTACGGGGTGCTTGCCCAGCGGCAGCTCGAATACGGCCACCTCGACGCGGCTTGCGATTCATGGGCGCGCTTCCTGGAGGACTACGAGCATGTGTCGTCCGCCCGGGGCGACGAGCACTTCGACACGATGCGGCTGCGCCTGAAGCCGCACAAGAACGCGCGAGCCGTCCGGCAACTGGGCCCACGGATCAATGAGGTTGCCCGGCTCAAGGCGTGAGCCGTGCACCCTCGCCAAGCCCGGCATCAGTAATGTGCGCCCGCCGCCAGATGTCTCTCCAGCTGAACGGGGTCTCCGGCACGAGCGGATGCCCCTGCCCGCACGGACAGGGTACGCGCGCCCGGTGCGTCAGGAAGCTCGGCATGGGGTGGGCGTCAGATCCAGTGTCCGTGCCAGGGCGGCCGTGGTGGCGGCGGCGTGAGCCGGCAGGTGTTGTTCGGCCCAGGTTCCGGCAAGGCGGAGGAAGTCCCGCATGTCCTGCTGGACGTGGGCGGCGAGCTCGCGTACGTGGTCCACCGACAGCTCGATCACCGGGCCGCCGTCCGTCCCATGGGCGTCGAGGGTCAGCCGGACAACGTCGCCGACGCGCTCGGCCACCGAGGACGGATCGTGGCCGAAGTGGGCGGAGCCGGCGCCGTCAAGCATCTCCAGCCAGTCCCGCCACGTCTCCAAACCGTTGCAGCAGCCCGGTTCCACGTAGACGGCGGCGGTGGTGTTGTCGGTCACCCGGAAGCCTCCTGCGGCGAGTGGGCGAGGCGAGGTGAGCAGCCCGTGGAGGAATGCGCCGAGCGGGTCGGTCGCGCACGGCCCCTCGCCCTCCTCCTCCGCCTCGACGGCGTTGCAGTCCGCGATCCGCATGACCGCCGTGCCCACCTCCGCCGGCGTCAGTTCTCCGTTCAGCACGAGGTAGCCGTATGACTCGTGCTCGCCTACCGGCCAGAGCGCGAAGTCGTCGGCAGCGAATATCTCCAGAACGGGCTGCATCACGATCACGTGGGGATGATGCCGAACCCGCGGCCGTATCGCCACGGGCTTTCCAGCGACGGCGGCGGGCTCTAGCCGCCTCGGCGCCCGCTGGTCGCGCGGGGCGCTGCGGGCAGCAACGAAACACCCCTCAGCGCGCCGGAACCGGCTCGCCCTCCTCGTCCAAGCGGGCCGGGAGGTGGAACAGCGGGAACCAGCGGGACGTGTCCAGGAAGGAGGTGATGCCTGAGACCTTGCCCTCAGTCGTCTCGATCACCATCAGCGCCCACGGCGTGAACCCGCCCTCCGGGTCGGGGTGGTAGTGGGCGAAGGCCGGCGTGCCGTTGGCCACCGTGGGCACGAGGCGCGAGCCGCGGCAGACCTCGCCCACGCCGAGCATCCAGCCCACGATGTCGTCGTGGCCCCGCAGCCACAGGTCGTACGGCGGCATCGACAGCGTGGCGTCCTCGTGGAGGAGGGCGGTCAGGGCCGCCATGTCGTAGCCCTCGAAGGCCGCCACGTACCGGTCGAGGAGTTTCTGCTGCTCCTCGTCGAGGGGGTCCGCCGCGTCCGTCTGCTTCGGGTCGGAATCGGCCAGCGTCGAACGGGCGCGCTGGAGCGCGGAGTTGACCGACGCGACCGTCGTGTCGAGCAGCTCGGCGACCTCCGCCGCCTTCCACGCGAGCACCTCGCGAAGGATCAGCACCGCGCGCTGCTTGGGCGGCAGATGCTGGAGCGCCGCGACGAACGCGAGCCGCACCGACTCGCGGGCCAGCGCCGCCTCCGCCGGATCCTCGATCGTCGGCAGCACCCGTCCGTCCGGCACCGGCTCCAGCCAGGTCACCTCGGGGCGGGAGTTGAGCTGGGCGTTGGCCACCGGGGTGGCCGCCGTCAGGTCCATGGGGCGGGCCCGCTTGTTGCCCGCGGTCAGCATGTCCAGGCACACATTGGTCGCGATGCGGTACAGCCACGAGCGCAGCGACGAGCGGCCCTCGAACTTGTCGATGCTGCGCCACGCCCGCACCAGCGTGTCCTGCACCGCGTCCTCCGCCTCGAAGGCCGAGCCGAGCATCCGGTAGCAATACCCGGTCAGCTCTCTGCGGTGCTCTTCGAGGCGTACGTCCAGGTCCGCCGCCGCTGCCAGATCACTCATCGGTCCACCCCGTGTCGTGCCGCGCAATACCAGCACTTCGGAAGCTACCCGACCCCACTGACAATCGCGCGGGAACCGAAGAAAGCGCAGGTCAGCCCGGGGGTGAACCCGGCTCAGTGGCGGGCGTGCGCGAGGTGCAGGCGCCGGCTGCGGCGCTCGGCGCGGGCCGCGTGCGAGCCGTACAGGGTGACCGACACGACGCCGAGCACCGCGAGGAGCCCGAGCAGCACCGTGGCCGGCCAGCCCGCCGCGTGGAAGGCGACCGCGCCGAGCGTGCCGCCCGCGCTGGAGCCCAGGTAGTAGGCGGACTGGTAGAGCGCGGACGCCTGGGCGCGGCCCTGCTTGGCGGTGTGGCTGACCGAGGAGGACGCCACCGCGTGGCCCGCGAAGAAGCCCGCGGTGATCAGGACGAGGCCCGCGAGGATCGCGGGGAGCGACGAGGCCAGCGAGAGCAGCAGGCCCGCCGTGGTCGTGGAGACCGCCAGGTACAGGGCGCCCCGGCGGCCCACCCGCGCCACCAGCTTGCCGGCCGCCGCCGAGGAGACCGTACCGACCAGGTAGACCAGGAAGATCGAGCCGATCAGGCCCTGCGGCAGGTGGAAGGGGGCCGCGGTGAGGCGGTAGCCGATCACTGTGTAGACGGCGCCGAACACCGTCATGAACAGCGCGCCGATCATGTACAGGCGGACCAGGAGCGGGTCGGTGAGGTGACCGCGCACGGTGTGGGCCAGGGCGCGCGGGTTGAGCGAACCCGGCGTGAAATTGCGGGCCTTGGGGAGGAGCAGCCGGAACACCACCGCGCACACCGCGGCCAGCGCGCCCACCGAGAGCAGCGCCGCGCGCCAGCCCCAGGCCTGCGCCACCCAGCCGGTCAGGATGCGGCCGCTCATGCCGCCGATCGAGTTGCCCGCGACGAACAGGCCGATCGCCGCAACCAGCGCCTTCGGCTTCACTTCCTCCGCCAGGTACGCCATCGCCGACGCGGGAAGCCCCGCGATCGCCGCGCCCTGGACGGCGCGCAGCGCCACCAGCCAGCCCACGTTCGGCGCGAACGGGACGAGCAGGCCCACCAGGACCGCGACGGCGAGGGACACCGTCATCATCCGGGTCCGCCCGAACCGCTCGGACAGGGCGCTGAGCGGCAGCACGAACAGGGCGAGCGCACCGGTGGCCGCCGACACCGTCCAGCTGGCCGCGCTCGCCGTGGCGCCGAGGTCGGCGGAGATCAGCGGCAGCAGGGCCTGGGTGGAGTAGAGGAGGGTGAAGGTGGCGACACCGGCGGCGAAGAGCGCGAAGCTCATCCGGCGGTAACCGGCGGCGCCCGGGGTGAGCTGGAGCGGGGACGGCGAGGTCGAGGCGGCCACGGTGGTGGACGCCCCGGTACTGGCGGCAGGCATGACCAAACCGTAGGCCCGCCTGCATTTATGCGTCCAATGCACAGATGGGGGACAATCAATCCATTCCTGCATCAGCCGAGGCCAGAGGCGCGCATGTCATCGAACAGTTACGTGGAATCCATGGAAGACGCCGCGATGGCGCTCGCCCCGCGGCTCGCCTGCTTCGTCGGGGTGGCCCGCCACGAGCACGTCACCCGCGCCGCCCTGGAGCTGGGTGTGCCGCAGTCGACCCTCTCGCGCGCCATGGTCCGCCTCGAAGAGGACCTGGGTGTCGCCCTGTTCGCGCGCAAGGGCCGCACCGTCGCGCTGACCGCCGCGGGCCGCGCGTTCCTCGGCTCGGCCGAGCGGGCCCTCGCCGAGGTCGGCCGGGCCGCCGAGTCGGTGCGCGCCGACGCCGACCCCGGCACCGGGAAGGTCGCCTTCGGCTTTCTGCACACCATGGGCTCCGAAACCGTGCCGGGCCTCATCCGCGCCTTCCGGGCCGACCACCCCCGCATCCGCTTCACCCTCGTACAGAACTACGGCGAGGCGATGATCGAGCGGCTGCGGGCCGGCGAGCTCGACCTGTGTCTCACCTCGCCGGTGCCCGACGCGCCCGATCTGGTGTCCCGGCGCCTCGACGAGCAGCGGCTGCGCCTGGTGGTGCCCGATGAACACCGGCTCGCGGGCCGCAAGCGGGTGCGGCTCGCGGAGGCCGCCGACGAGACATTCGTGACCCTGGAGCCCGGATACGGCCTGCGCCGCATCACCGACGACCTGTGCGCGGAGGCCGGGTTCGCGCCGCGCATCGCGTTCGAGGGCGAGGAGGCCGAGACGCTGCGCGGTCTGGTCGCGGCCGGGCTGGGGGTGGCGCTGCTCCCACCGCCCGCGGTGGCGCGGCCGGGCGTCGTCGAGCTCACCGTGACCGCCCCGCGCGCGGTGCGCGAGATCGGTGTCGCGTGGCTCGACGGGCACCCGGACACCCCGCCGGTGGCCGCCTTCAAGGCCTTCCTGCTCTCCCGGCGGGGCAAGCTGATCCCCGAGTGAGCGTCCCGCTCCAACCCCCTTACGGATGCAGGGACTTGCCGAAGCCAGCGGCCAGCGGCATGCGCAGACCCAACGGCGGCGGCGCGGCGAACGCGTCCTCGACCGGGCGGGCGTACGGGCGTGAGAGCAGCGTGCCGAGTACGAAGTCCACGGCCAGTGCGTGGACTTCGGGCCGGTGCTGGCGCATCGAGTGGCCGTCGGAGTGGACCTCGAAGCGGCAGGTGTCCCGGTTGGCCTTCTTGGCCCGCTCGGCCAGCCGGAAGGACAACTCCGGGTCGCAGCGCGTGTCATTGGTACCGTGCACGATCATCACGCGCCGGCCCACCAGCTGCTTCACCGGCTCGGGATCGGCCGCCACGTCGTCGTCCGGGATCCAAGGAGCCAGCGCCAGAACGGAGTTGACCGCCGGATGCCCTGCCGCCCGCAGCGCGGCCCGGCCGCCCATGCCGTGCCCGGCCAGACACACCTGCACGTCCCCGTAGCGGCGTACGGCCTCGTCGGCCGCCCACTCCGCGTCCAGGGCGAGCCGGGCGTCGCCGCCGTTCCAGCCGTGGCCGCGGTAGTGCACGCCGTGCGCCACCAGACCGGCCCCGCGTCCGTCCCGCGCCAGTCTGCGGGCGAGCGGCAGCGCGGCCGCGTACGCCAAGGGGGAGGGCCGGCGTACCGAGACGGGGTCGCCGTCCGGCAGTACGAGGACCACACCGCTGACTGTCGCGCCGGCGCCGGTCGCACCGACGGCCCGTCCCAGCCGGGCAGCAGGCAGGGGAATCGCTTGCTGTGCCATGGCAGAACAGTCTCAGAAGCCCGGGTGTACGCCACCCGTCCGCACGGTCACTGTTACGTATCGACGGCGTTCGGACGTCCGGCGATCTACGCGCGTAGGGACTAGAGTGCCCGGATGACGAGCCAGACCGCATCCGTGCCCACCCCGGATCAGATCAGCCGTGCACCGAAGGTGCTCCTCCACGACCACCTCGACGGCGGTCTGCGACCCGGGACCATCATCGACATCGCGGAAGCGACCGGATACACCGGCCTGCCCGAGACCGAGGCCGACAAGCTCGGCATCTGGTTCCGCGAGGCCGCCGACTCCGGTTCCCTGGAACGGTACTTGGAGACCTTCGCGCACACCTGCGCCGTCATGCAGACCCGCGACGCGCTGTTCCGGGTGGCCGCCGAGTGCGCCGAGGACCTCGCCGAGGACGGCGTCGTCTATGCCGAGGTGCGGTACGCGCCCGAGCAGCACCTGGAGCAGGGCCTCACCCTCGACGAGGTCGTCGAGACCGTCAACGCGGGCTTCCGCGAAGGCGAGAAGCGGGCCAGGGCCAACGGCCACCGCATCCGCGTGGGCGCGCTCCTCACCGCGATGCGGCACGCCGCCCGCGCCCTGGAGATCGCCGAACTCGCCAACTCCTACCGGGATGCGGGCGTCGTCGGCTTCGACATCGCCGGCGCCGAGGCGGGTTTCCCGCCCACCCGTCACCTCGACGCCTTCGAGTACCTCAAGCGCGAGAACAACCACTTCACCATCCACGCCGGTGAGGCCTTCGGGCTGCCGTCGATCTGGCAGGCGCTCCAGTGGTGCGGCGCCGACCGGCTCGGCCACGGGGTGCGCATCATCGACGACATCGAGGTCGCCGAGGACGGCAGTGTCAAGCTCGGCCGGCTCGCGTCGTACGTGCGCGACAAGCGGATCCCGTTGGAGATGTGCCCCACCTCCAACCTCCAGACCGGCGCCGCGACCTCGTACGCCGACCACCCCATCGGGCTGCTGCGCAAGCTGCACTTCCGGGCCACCGTCAACACCGACAACCGGCTCATGTCGGGCACCAGCATGAGCCAGGAATTCGCGCACCTGGCAAATGCCTTTGGCTACACCCTCGATGACATGCAGTGGTTCACGGTCAATGCGATGAAATCAGCATTCATTCCTTTCGATGAACGACTGGCCATGATCAATGACGTGATCAAGCCCGGATATGCCGAGTTGAAGTCCGAATGGCTGTTCCAGCAGACCGCTACGACCAGCGGTTCTGCGGTCTCGGGCGGTTGATTCGGGGGAGGGGGGAACGGTCGGTCGTGTGAACGACCGGCCGTTTTCGTGTGTTTGCGGCCCGGGCCTTTCGCTGACTAAATTGGCGAGCCGCTCACCCTCCCCACCCCAAGGACGAATTTCTGATGAAGCAGTCTGCCAAGACGCTCGGTGTCGTTGCCCTCGGTGCCGCCTTCGCCGCCGCTGCCGCCGGGACGGCGTCCGCCGCCCCCGCGCTCCCGATGGGCGCGCTGTCGACCGTGACTGCCGGGACCCCGCTCGGCCTCGTCTCCAAGGCGCTGCCCGCTGCCTCCTCCCAGGAGGCGATGGCCGGCGGTCAGAAGGGCAGCAGCTCCGACCCGGTCGCCGGCCTGCTCGGTGGCCTGCCCACCGGCCCCGTGGCGAGCAACCTCCCCGGCGGCGGGCTGCCCGGCCTCTCCGGCTGACCCACGCCGACCCCCGCAGGGGCGCACACCCGTGAGCCGGGTGCGCGCCCCTGCGGCGTGTGCGGCCGAGCGCCGGACCTACCAGGCGGCGCGCGGCGACTTCTCGCCGGGGATGAGGGCCCACATGGCCAGGTAGAGCAGGAACTGCGGGCCGGGCAGCAGACACGACACCAGGAAGATCACACGCATCGTGGTGGCGGAGGTGCCGAAGCGCCGTGCGAGTGCTGCGCACACCCCGCCGATCCTGCGGCCTTCGGTGGGGCGGAAGAGAGGGGCGCTCATGGAAGGCTCCTTCGGGAGCTGGAGGGGAGCCGCTCCGTGTGGGCTCCCTCGCGATGTATCCATGGTCCTTCCGGACGCGACGCGCGGCGTCGGGCTACGGGGCGATACGGACCCTGGGAATCGTCGGGGTACGTCCCTGAGGGGAGTCCTCCCGAAGGACGGGCGCGGGGTGCTCGCGCTGGTTCCTGCGGCGGATGCCGCGCCGGCCCGCCGGCACCACCGCGAGGTGGGCGAGGGCCACCCCCGCGGTGTTCAGGAACAGCGCGTCCACATCGGGCACCTGCCCGGGCACCGACGTCTGGAGCAGGGCGATGCCGAGCGAGATCAGCGCCCCGGCCAGGACGGTGCGGAACAGCGAGGCGAACGGGGAGACCGAGAGCCGGCCGCCGGCCATGGGGAGCAGTATCCCCAGCGGGGCCAGGAGCAGCAGCCCCTCGCCGATGCGGTGGGCCGCCTCCAGGGGGCCGAGCGCGAGGTCGGCCTTGATGCCGGCGAACGGCGTCAGATTGGTGGGCGTCACCCACATCACGTCCCGTGGTCTCAGCGTGACCCACGCCACGAGCAGCAGATGCGCGAGAAGGAGCACGCATCCCACGACGCGGAACCGGATGACGGGGCTGCCGTCGTGACCAAGTTGCTGCTGCACGCTGCCCAAGACGCGGCCCGCGCCGCGAACGGTTCCGCCGCACCGGGTGATTCCGGCTGCGCGACACGTCACACCCGGGCCGCGCCGCCCGCCGCCCGCCGGTCCGTCACACCCGGGCCGCGCCGCCCGCCGCCCGCCGGTCCGTCACACCCGGGCCGCGCCGCCCGCAGCCCGCCGGTCCGTCGCACACGTTGTGCGCCGTGTCCGTCGTACGCCGTGCGTGCCGTGTCCGTCGTACGCCAGACGCCGTGCGGGCCGTGTGCGCCGCCCGCCGCACGCCGTGCGCTGCGTCGTGCCCGCCGTACGCGCCGTTCGCGTCCTAGGCACCCGGTGACCGCAGAGGCGCGGGGATCTCGCCGAGGGTGGCCGCGTTGTCCGGGCGGGACTTCATCTCCGAGGTGCAGGTGTAGCCGCGTGCCGGGTCCTCGCCGGGGCCGCCGAGCACCACCTGCTGGGTGCCGGGCGCGGACGGGGTGTTCTCCGCGAACGTGCACACCACCTGCGAAAGGGCGAGCGCGGACAGGTCGTCGGGCGCACGGCTCAGCCGCAGGGCGCCCGCCGGGTCGTGGGCGTGGGCCGCGGTGACGGTGAGCGGGCCCTTGACCTCCGTGGTGTACCCGGCGTCCTTCTCGGCGGTCGCCGGCTGGGCGATGAGCTCGTCGAGCAGTGTCTGAGCGAAGCGGACCCGGTCGGCCGCGCCCATGGTCCCGGGGACGCGCACCGAACGCTCCGCCGCGACCAGCTGGGCGCCGCACACCAGATAGACCTCGACGGTGACCCCCTCGAACTGCGGGGTCAGCGCGGACTGCGGGACCGTGCACGCCACCCGCGACGGCGCGGGGCCCGCGTCGACGGGGACGGAGGTGGGGCGGATGCCACAGCCGCCGGTGGCGCCCAGCGCGAGCAGCCCGGCCAGCACGACGGCTGCCCGGTGACGGAGGTTCCTCACGGCGCCGCGCTCCCTTCCGGCGTCTCGGGGTCGGCGGGCGCGGTGGCGTCCAGGGGGAGGCGCAGCACGAACACGGCACCGCCGTCGGGGGAGTTGGAGGCGGTGATGTCGCCGCCGTGAATGTGTGCGTTCTCCATGGCGATGGACAGGCCGAGCCCGCTGCCCTCCGAGCGCGGCCGCGAGGCGCTGGCCTTGTAGAACCGGTCGAAGACGTGCGGCAGTACGTCCTCGGGGATGCCGGGCCCGTGGTCGCGTACCGCGATCACCAGCTCCTCGCCCTCGACGCGGACCGCGACCCGCACCGGGGAGCCACCGTGCTTGAGGGCGTTGCCGATGAGGTTGGCGAGCACCACGTCCAGGCGGCGCGGGTCGACGCGGGCCATGATGCCGCGTTCCGCGTCGAGTTCGACGGCGTCCAGCCAGGCCCGGGTGTCGATGCAGGCGGTGATCTGGTCGGCGATGTCCACGTCGTCCAGGACGAGCCGGGCGGTGCCCGCGTCGAAGCGGGTGACCTCCATCAGGTTCTCCACCAGGATGTTCAGCCGCCGCGTCTCGGAGACCACGAGCCGCACCGCGGGCGCGATCATCGGGTCGAGGCTGTCCTCCTCTTCTTCGAGGACCTCGGCGACGGCGGTCAGCGCGGTCAGCGGCGTACGCAGCTCGTGCGACATGTCGGCGACGAAGCGGCGGCTCGCCTCCTCGCGCGCGCTCATGTCGGTGACCTTCTTCTCCAGGTTCTCGGCGGTCCGGTTGAACGTCCGTGACAGATCGGCGAGTTCATCGGTGCCGGAGACCCGCAGACGGGTGTCGAGCTTGCCCTCGCCGAGCCGTCGCGCCGCGTCGCCGAGCCGCTGCACCGGCCGCAGCACGGTGGTCGCCGCGGCCTGCGCGAGCAGCGCGGAGGCGAGCAGCGCGAGGAAGGTGGCGATCCCGAGCGACCAGGCCAGGGAGTTGAGGTCGCGCCGCTCCTGGTCGAGCGGGGCCAGCATGTAGCCCGTCGGACCGGCGCCGATGATCTTCGTGCCGCCGACCAGATACGGATGGCCGTGCAGGGTGATCCGCTGCCAGAACAGGTGGTACGGGTAGGCGTTGGCCTGGGTGACCTTCTGCTTCTTGGTGACCGCCTCCTGGAGCGAGGCGGGCACGTCGCCGAGCGTGAAGTCGTCGAGGTTCGACGCGCCCACGACCGGCTTGCCCGGGGCGCGCTCGTCCACGAGCACCACGTTGTAACGGGAGTTGGAGCTGTCCGCCATCTGCTGCGCGGCCACCTGGAGGTCGTGCTCGGCCGGCTGGAGCGGCAGTGAGGCGGCCCGGTTCTGCATGCCCTGACGGAAGTCGTTGAGCGCAGAGTCCTGCGTACGGACCAGGACGGCTTCGCGGTTGAGCCAGTACGCGATGCCCGACGCGGAGACGGCGGCGGTGAGCGCGACGAGCGCGAACACCACGACGAGCCGCAGACGCAGACTGGTCCAGCGCAGACCGGCGAGTACGGCTCGCTTCACTTGCCCTGCTTCTCGGGGGGACGGGGACGGTGCGACAGGTTCACGACGGGGTGTCCAGGCGGTAGCCGACGCCACGGACCGTACGGATCAGGGTCGGTGACGACGGCACGTCCTCGACCTTGGCGCGCAGCCGCTGCACACAGGCGTCGACGAGCCGGGAGTCGCCGAGGTAGTCGTGCTCCCAGACCAGCCGGAGCAGCTGCTGACGGGAGAGCGCCTGGCCGGGGCGGCGGCTCAGTTCGAGCAGCAACCGCAGTTCGGTGGGCGTGAGTTGAAGATCCTCGCCGTTCTTGGTGACGGTCATCGCGGCCCGGTCGATCACCACGCTGCCGAACGCCGCCGAGTCGGTCGCCTCCCGTTCGCCGCGGCGCAGCACCGCCCGGATCCGGGCGTCGAGCACCCGGCCCTGGACCGGCTTGACCACATAGTCGTCGGCGCCGGACTCCAGGCCCACCACCACGTCGATGTCGTCGTTGCGCGCGGTCAGCAAGATGATCGGCAGCTGGTCGGTGCGCCGGATCCGGCGGCACACCTCGAAACCGTCGATCCCGGGCAGCATCACATCGAGCACGATCAGGTCCGGCCGCTGCTCGCGCAGCAGTTTCAGACCGTCCTCTCCCGTCGCCGCGGTGGCCACACGGTGGCCCTGGCGTGACAGGGAGAGTTCGAGGGCCGTGCGGATGGCGTCGTCGTCCTCGATCAGCAACAGGAAAGGCACAGAGGTCATTCTGGCCCATGGGGGAGACGAGCACGACCCCCGTCCGGCCCCTGACCCGCGACGCCGGGTTCACAGGCCGCTGTGACGCCCCTGTGACAGTCGGCGGACAACCCCATGAAACTGCCCGGGCAGGCTCTTCCTCGTAACCAAGCACGCCGATGAAACACAGACTCCACCCGACGGGGGGCGCGAGATGAACGCACTGCACAGCACCAACTCCGGCGCAGTTGTGACGCGTCTCCACGACGTCGTACGGAACACCGAGAAGTCCGGTGCCGCGAGCCTGCGGGGGTGCGCTCGCGGCGCCGGGCGTCAGCACCCGTCGACCACACAGCAGAACCTCGTGCCCTACATGACGGTGCTCGACGCTCCCGCGGTTCCGGCCGCGGGCAACAATCCGGGGGAAAAGGGTGAGGCGGCGTACCGGGAGGGCTCGGGGGAGCGCGCCACGGTGTCGGAGGCGGAGTTCACCGCCTACGTCCAGGAGCGCCGCGCCTCCCTGTACGCCACCGCCTACCACCTGACCGGCGACCGCTTCGAGGCGGAGGACCTGCTGCAGAGCGCGCTGTTCTCCACCTACCGCGCCTGGGACCGCATCAGCGACAAGGCGGCGGTCGGCGGCTACCTGCGCCGCACCATGACCAATCTGCACATCAGCGCCTGGCGGCGGCGCAAGCTCAACGAGTACCCGACCGAGGAGCTGCCCGAGACGGCCGGCGACACGGACGCGATGCGCGGCACCGAACTGCGCGCCGTGCTCTGGCAGGCGCTGGCCCGGCTGCCCGAGACGCAGCGCACGATGCTGGTCCTGCGCTACTACGAGGGCCGCACCGACCCGGAGATCGCGGACATACTCGACATCAGTGTCGGCACGGTGAAGTCCAGCATCTGGCGCTCGCTGCGCCGGCTGCGCGAGGACGACGTCCTCAGCTTCGGCCGTGACGAGGAGGAGTCCTTCGGCGAGCTGGTGGCCTGAAGGGTCCGGGGGAGGGGACGCGGGGTCCACGGGGGGACACGGGGGACCCGCGGGGGACATGGGGGGGGAAAGCGGCGGGGCCATCGGCCCCGCCGCTTTCGCGTGTGCGGCCCGTTGTCGTGTGCGGCCCGTGGTTACGAGACCTGGGCGGCCGCCGCCGTGCGGCCGGGGCCTACGCGACCTGGCGGGCCGCCGCCGTGCGGGAGCGGCCCGCCGCCGCCCCGGCGATGCGGCCGAGCGCCTCCTGCTTGTCACAGGGGTGGGCGCCGAGCGCCGACTGGCGGGCCACGATCGCACGCTCGGCGCGCATCAGGCGCCAGCCGCGACGCAGCAGGAACGCCACCGACTTGCGGCCCTCCTTCAGATCACGCAGCAGCCTGCGGCGGAAGGTCGTCGAAGGGCGGCCGCGCAGACAGAGCGCGTCCGCGAGCACCCCGAGCTCATGGCAGCGCGTGACGATGTCGGCGGCGAAGATGCCCTCCGCGATGAACAGCGGGGTGCGGCCGATGCCGAGCGCGGTGCTGCCGGTGATGGAGCTCGTCGCGATCGAGTACACCGGCACCTCGGTGCGTCCCGTCCCGCACAGCTCGACGATGGCGCGGACCGCGGCCTCGGCGTCCCAGGACAGCGGGGAGTCCCAGTCGATGTCCGAACTGCCCGCCACCAGCGGCAGGGTCGGGTCGTCGGCCTCCTTGTAGAAGTCGTCCAGGCGCAGCACGGGCAGATCGGTGCGGGCCGCGAGGGACGACTTGCCGGAGCCGGAGGGACCCGAGAGCAGAACGACGCGCGTGACAATGGCAGATGAACTCACGGGTCACCAGTGTGGGCCATGCACCCGTGCGTGGGACCCCTCCGGGATGCCGTTGGTATCGAGCATCACATCTCAACTACGCTACGCGATCGCGTGGTTACGCACCTTCTCGTGATTGCGCGCCTATTCGTACGAGAGTGAGTGGGAACCCCATGGGACATCACGAGGCCCCCAGCACCGCCGGCGCCCGGCGTCGCCGGGCGCTGCTGCGCGCCGGGCTCACCGTCACCGCGGCCGGCGCGGCCCTCGCCGGCGCGGGCACGGCCGCCGCCCAGGCCGCGCCGCTCCCCGCCCCCGCGCTCGGCCACAGCGCGACCGCCGACGACCTCACGGCGGCCGCGCAGGGCCTGACCGGATCGGTCGGCCACGCCGTGGGGCCCCTGACGGGGCTGCGGCTCGACCCGCTGGCCAACACCGGTGTCGACCCGCTGACCAACGGAGTCGGTACCCAGGTCGCCGACTTCAAGCCGGTGTCGACGACGGCCGCGACCGGCGTGCTCACCAGCGGCGCCGCGCTCAAGGACCTCCCGCTGGTGGGCGGGGCCACCGGCGCGCTGCCGACGACCTGACCGCCCGGACGGGCCCACGCAGAAGGGCCCCGCCCTCGTCGGCGGGGCCCGTCTGCACGGCTCGGCGGTGTGTGGGGCGTTCGCCGGCT